>CAZCEG010000208.1:0-2794 GCA_964497275.1 uncultured Oceanicaulis sp. | reverse complement strand
TGATTGCCCGCTGCAAACCGGCAGACCCCGCCGGGCCTGAGACCGGTTCAGCGCCTGCACCCGTGATACGTGTGGCTAACGATCTGTTTATCTGAAGTGGTGCAACCTGTCCGGGCAAGCGATCCGGATATCACCTCATGCAGAACGATCAGCGTGGCCAACTGGAGAAACTTCGGGCCCTTGTCGTCGATGACAATGCGCACATGGCGCATATCCTGCGCACCATGCTGAACGGATTTGGCATTCGTGATGTCGTGGAGGCCCGCAACGGGGTCGACGCGCTGGAGCTTTTGCGCACCAAGAGCTTCGACTTCATTGTGCTCGATTACTGCATGCCGATTCTGGACGGGCTGGAGTTCACCAGTCTGGTCCGCAAGGGAACCGATCACGGCCACCACATGGTCCCGATAATCATGGTCACAGGCTTTACAGAGCATCGCCGCATCATCGCCGCGCGCGATCATGGCGTGACGGAAATCTGTGTGAAACCTGTAACCCCGCGCGACCTCTGGCTGCGTATCGCGGAGGTTATCAATTCGCCGCGTCCTTTCGTGCGCACGAAAACCTATACCGGCCCTGACCGCCGCCGCATGCGCATTGCCGCCTATCACGGGCCGGAACGGCGCAAGCAGGAAACCGAGGCAGCCTGACTATCACGCTATCGCCCGATTGCACTGTCGCCGCGCCAGAGGCTAATTTGCCCGCCTCGAAGGCAGCCGGACGGGCCCGCATGACACCTCTTTTCTCCCGCACCCGGCTAGCCTTGATGCTGGTGGTCCTGACCGGCCTGTCGCTCGGCGCCTGCACCACCATTGCGCCTGAACCTGAGGATAATGTGGCGCGTCACGCTTCGCGGGCGCCCGTCATGACCATACCCGTTACCGGCGCGCCCGCTCCAGATCCGCTCACACAGGCGCCGCGTGATGTGGAGGAGGGGATGGCCTCATGGTATGGCGCGCGCTTCCACGGGCGTCTGACGGCCAATGGCGAGGTCTTCGACATGGACGCGCTGACGGCGGCGCACCCGACACTGCCCATGCCGAGCCTGGCGCGGATCACCCGGCTTGATACCGGCGCCAGCGTGATCGTGCGGATCAATGATCGCGGCCCCTTTGTGGAGGGGCGCATCATTGATCTCAGCCGGGCTGCTGCCGAGGCGCTGGGTTTTCTGGGCGAAGGCCTCGCCGAGGTGCGCGTCGAGGCCTACGGGCCCGCCGATCCGGAAGATCGCGCGGCGATTTCCGGTCCTCTGGCGCGGCGAACGGTGACAACCGCGCCCGGCGCGGCCAATCGCTAGCCGGGCCTGCGTGCTACGTCTGGACGTAAGCGGCGGCGCGCGGTTTTATGGATACCTTCTTTTTTCGCAAAGTGCGGAGTGCGCTGTGATGGCCCGAACCCAAGCCATGTTGCTGGCCCTTGTCCTTGGTCTTGCCTCGCTGTCGGCAGCATTGGCAAACGCACAGGACCCGGTATTTGAAACCCGGGCCAGCCATGCCGTGATCATGGATTTCGACACAGGCGAGATCCTGTTCTCGAAGGATGGCGATATACCCATGCCGCCATCGTCCATGAGCAAGCTGATGACGGCGCTCATGGTGTTTGAGGCGCTCGAAGCCGGTACGCTGTCGCTCGACGATGAACTGCCGGTCAGCGTGCGGGCGTGGCGGGAGGGGGGCTCGGCGTCCGGCGGCTCCACCATGTTCCTGAACGTCAATAGCCGGGCGCGCGTTGATGACCTGCTGCGTGGCATCATCGTACAGTCGGGCAATGATGCCTGCATCGTGGTCGCAGAGGCCATTGGTGGCACCGAGGAAGCCTTCGCTGACATGATGACGCGCCGCGCGCGCGAGCTGGGTCTCTCAACGGCCAACTTTATGAACTCCACCGGCCTGACCCATCCAGAGCATCGCGTCTCGGCGGCGGATCTGGCGCGGCTGGCTCGCCACATCATCCAGAACCACCCTGAGTTCTATCGTATCTATAGCGAGACGAGCTTTACCTATAACGGGATCAGCCAGGCCAACCGCAATCCGCTTCTGGGCGTGTTTGATGGCGCTGACGGGCTGAAAACGGGCTATACCAGCGAGGCAGGCTACGGGCTTACGGCGTCTGCCGTGCGTGGCAGTGAACGCCGCATCATCGTCTTCAACGGCATGGAAACGATGCGCGACCGGGCGAATGAAGCCGAACGCCTGATGCGCGCGGCCTTTTCCGACTTCGTGCTGGCAGACCTTGCCGAGCCGGGCCGCGTGATCGGTGAGGCGCAGGTCTATATGGGCCAGTCCCAGACCGTGCCGGTACGCACCTCTGAAGCGGTACGCGCGGCCATGCACCGGCGTGAGCGTCAGGGGCTTCGCGCCGAGCTGGTGTATGATGGCCCGCTGCGGGCTCCGGTTGCTGAAGGGGACGAGGTCGGCCGTCTCGTGGTCACGCTTCCGGGCGGACGTGAACTGTCCTACCCGGTCGAAGCGGCGGCCAATGTCGAGCGCAAGGGCATGGTATCGCGGGCGATGAGCGCGCTCGTCAACCTGATCCGGGGTTAGGGGCCGCGCGTGGCCCCCGGGCGCTTCATCACGCTGGAAGGCGGGGAGGGGACAGGCAAGTCCACCCTCGCCGCCGGGCTTGAAGCCGCGCTTATCGCACGATCCATATCGGTGGAGCGCACGCGCGAGCCGGGCGGCACGCCGGGCGCGGAGATGATCCGCGATCTTCTGGTCAATGGACCGCCAGAGCGCTGGACGGCGATGAGCGAAGCGCTGCTGTTCTTCGCCGCGCGCGAGGACCATGTAAGCCG
>CAZCEG010000207.1:0-4816 GCA_964497275.1 uncultured Oceanicaulis sp. | reverse complement strand
CTGCGCTCCGCCCGGAATGACGCGAGTTTAGGCGCCTACCCCTCCATCCCGGCTTCAGAAATCACCGTGCGGAAATAGCTGACCATGCCCGGCAGGGCGTCGATGCGGATGCGCTCGTTATCGCCGTGAATGCGGGAGAGATCATCCATCTCCATACGCATGGGGGCGTAGCGATAGATATGGTCGGCGACTTGCCTGAAGGCGCGCGAATCCGTGGCGGCGGTGAGAAGGTTCGGCACCACTGGCGCGCCTTCGGGCAGATGGCTCACCGCCGCGCCCGCAATGATCTCCCATGCCCGCCCCGACGTGGCGCTGATCGGCGGCGCGTCGGAGATGCGGCCCACAGGCTCTATCGTCACCCCTTCGAAATGGCTGACGGCGCTGCGCATATGGGCAAGAGCGCTTTCGGCACTGTCACGCGGGTGGAGGCGCAGATTGATGGTCGCGCGCGCCTCCTGCGGCAGCACATTGGCGACCGTGCCGCCGGTAACGATGGTCGGCGCAATCGTGGTGCCGATCGTAGCTCTGGTGGCGTCATCAGCCATCATCTGACCCCGCAGGACAGAGCTGAAGAGGACAGGGCGCGCCATGACGAAGCCGGCCATCCCGTCCATTTCCGGGGCGAGTGCGCGCATCATGTCCGGGATCGGATGGTCGATGCGATGCTCGAAGGGATTGTCGACGATAGCATTGACCGCGCGGGAGAGGAGGCCAATGGCGGTCTCGGTGGGCGGGGTGGAGGAATGCCCGCCGCGCGCCCGCGCGATCACCTCCACCGAGAGAAAGCCCTTCTCGCCCACGCCGATGAGACCCACCGGCCCGCCCGTCATCGGGAAGTTTTCAAGCGAGGTGCCGCCTTCATCGAGCACGAACCAGGCGCGGCGGCCTTGCGCCTCCAGCCGCTCGGCCATCGCCACCGCCCCCGTGCCGCCCACCTCCTCATCATGGCCAAGCCCGATATGGATGGTGCGCTCCGGCGTGAAGCCCTCTTCCAGCAGGGTCTCCATCGCCGCGATCAGCATCACGAGAAAGCCCTTCATGTCGAGCGCGCCGCGCCCCCAGACATAGCCATCGGCAATCGTACCGGAAAAGGGCGGGTACTCCCACTGATCCTCCGTGCCCGGCTCCACCGGCACCACGTCCTGATGGGCGAGGATGACAATGGGATCGAGCGCGGGGTTGGTGCCCTCCAGCGTATACCAGAGCGAGCCGTGGAGTATGTCTTCAGGCGCCATGCGCTCATGGACCAGCGGGAAACTGGCCGCCAGCCAATCCCGGAAGGCATCGAACTCGGCCCGGCTGGCGTCCGGGTTTCCCATCTCGGAAATGGTCTCGAACCGGATGGCCTCGCCAAGCGTCAGGGCGAGGCTTTCTGCCGAGCGATTGGAGGGGTTCGGCTCAATGGCGTCCGGCGTGGCGGGCGGCTGCGCGCAAGCCGCGAGCGCCAGTAGACCCGCCCCCATAATCCCTGCGAGATGGTGTTTCATAGGCCCAGCCCTCCCCGGCGGTTCTCATTCCCGGCTTTGAAGGCTAGAACGCGCCGGGAAAAGCGCCAAGGAGATCATCATGACCGCCACCGAGACCGATCTGCCACCGGAGCCGCAAGGGCGTGTGCTGATCATTGCCGGATCGGATAGTTCCGGCGGTGCGGGCATTCAGGCCGATATCAAGGCGGTGACGGCGCTGGGCGGCTATGCGGCGACGGCCATAACCGCGCTGACCGTGCAGAACACGCTAGGCGTGACGGCCGTCCATGGCGCGCCGATGGAGATCATTTCCGGCCAGATCGCGGCGGTGCTGGATGATATCGGCGCAGACGCGATCAAGACAGGAATGCTGGCAACTTCCGAGGTGATCGATACGGTCGCGGCGGCGCTGGATGCGGCGGGGGCCGAACTGATCCCGCTGATCGTCGATCCGGT
Source organism: uncultured Oceanicaulis sp. (assembly GCA_964497275.1). Lineage (GTDB taxonomy): Bacteria > Pseudomonadota > Alphaproteobacteria > Caulobacterales > Maricaulaceae > Glycocaulis. The sequence continues at coordinate 2,894 of CAZCEG010000207.1, read as the reverse complement.
GATGGTGGCAAGCTCCGGCGCGCGCCTGATCGAGGACAGCGCGGTCGCGGCGCTGAAAAACACGCTCATCCGGCGGGCGGCGCTGGTGACGCCCAACATCCCTGAAGCCGAGGCCCTGACGGGTCTGAAAATCGAGGATGTGGACGGACAGCGCGAGGCGGGCGAGGCGCTACTGAAGCTGGGCGCGCGCGCAGCCCTCATCAAGGGCGGGCATCTTGAGGGGGCCCAGGTGATCGATGTGCTGGTGACGCGCAATGGCATGCGCATTTTTTCGCGCCCGCGCATCAAGACCCGCCACACGCACGGCACGGGCTGTACGCTGGCAAGCGGCATCGCTGCACTGATTGCGCAAGGCACGCCGCTGGACCGGGCCGTGGAAGAGGCGGGCGATTATCTGCACGAGGCGATAAAGCGCGCGCCGGGCTTTGGCTCAGGGGCAGGACCGGTCAATCATGGCTGGACGCTGGCAAGCTCCCGCGGCGGCGCCCGGTAGCGCGAGGCCGCCTGCAGATAGGCCAGCGCCAGCACAAGGTGGGCGTCATCTGTCACTATCTCGCGCGGCGGGCGTTCATGGCCGGGCGTGCGCAAGGATAGCTCGTCGAGCGCCTCCATGCCGGAGACGAAATTCACCGTCTGCCAGACCCCGCCTGCCACCGTGTTCAAACGGCGCAAGGCAGCGCTTTCGCCCTGGCGGGCAATCGTCTCGCGGGCAAGCGCCAGAGCCAGCTCGCGCGCCAGCACTTCGGGTTCCGCCATCGCCAACGGGCGCGTGACGTAAAGCGTCTGCGCCGCCATCCAGGCCGCCGGGCGGCGATGATCGATAATCTCCACCGCTCTGGCGCAGGCGGGTTCCGGGTGGAGCGTAATGTCCATCCACTCCCCGTCCCGGCGCAGCTTGAGGTCCACCGGGCCGGAGCGCACCGCGCGCGGCAGGCGGCGGTTTCGCAGATCATCGTGATCGCGCGCATTGCCCGCCGTCCAGTCGCCATTAAGCGCATAGATCACATCGCCTGTGCGTAGCCCGGCGCGCGCGGCAGGGCTGTGGGAAACGGCGATCCAGACCATGCCGCGCCGTTGATCCCCGAAGACCGCCCGCTCGCGCCAGTCGGCTCTGTGCGTGGTCAGAAGACCGGAAAAGGCATGGGTCTGAGGGCAGCTATCGGCATTGGCCAGCAGCAAAGGCGCGGCGACCGCCATCACGCCTGCCTGCACGCGCGTCTCGTCCAGAAAGGCATGAGGGGGCAGCGGAAACGGATCGATGAGGCTTGCACAGGCCGTCAGCGCAAGGCCCTGCACGATGGCAACAAGGCGCACGAGCGCGCGTCTTCGCGTCTGCCACCCCATACTGCCCATCCTTATCTTTTCTTGGGCGGCACCCTAGCGTTTGGGGCGCAGCGCATTCAATCAAAAAGCGAAATCTGAAACACCGATACGCGAAAATTGAGATGCAAGCGTTTGACGCGCGCGCCCTCAGGGCCTATCGCGGATGCAGCCAGTTCACGCGGAATTCAGCCATGCCGACGAAACCCTCCATCCGCCCTGCCGATCCGCGTTTTTCCTCAGGTCCGACGCGCAAGCGGCCGGGCTGGGAACCCTCCGCTCTCGGACAGACTTCGCTTGGCCGCTCGCACCGGTCCGGCCCGCCCAAACAGAAGCTGAAAGAGGCGATCGAGCGCGCGGCCGCCATCCTCGAAATCCCTGATGATTACCGCATCCTCATCACCCCGGCCTCCGACACGGGCGCGTATGAGGCGGCAATGTGGTCCATGCTGGGTGCGCGTGGCGTGGATATTTTCAGCTGGGATGCGTTCGGCCAGCGCTGGCTTCTGGATGCCCGCGACGAGCTCAAACTCGATGAAATCCGCATCTTTGAAGCGCCCTATGGCCAGCTTCCAGACCTTGCCCATGCCGATCCCACCCGCGATATCCTGTTCACCTGGAACGCGACGGCGGCAGGCCTCAAAGTCCCGCACGCCGACTGGATCAGCGATAACCGCGAGGGCCTCACCTTCTGCGATGCGACCTCGGCGGCATTTGCGATGAACCTGCCGTGGGACAAGCTCGATGTGACGACGCTCTCCTGGCAGAAATGCCTCGGCGGAGAGGCCCAGCACGGCATGATCGTGCTGTCGCCTGCGGCGCGCGCGCGCCTGAAATCCCACCGACCCTCCTGGCCAGTGCCGAAAATCCTCCAGCTATTTGAGGCAGGCGACGAAGTGTCGGCCATGTTTGAGGGCTCCACCATCAACACGCCCTCGCTCCTCTGCGTGGAGGACTTCCTTGATGGCCTGCGCTGGGCCACGAAGATGGACGGGCTGCAGGGGCTCGTCGGCCGCTCGATGGGCAATCTGGCCGTGCTGGAAGACTGGGTGGCGCGTACCGGCTGGGTGGAGTTTGTCGCTGCCGATCCGGCGATGCGCTCAAACACCTCCGTTACGCTGAAATTTGCTGGCGAAGCGGCAAGCCTCGATGCCGATGGCCAGCGCGCGCTCGCAAAATCCATGGCGCAGGTGTTGGAGCGCGAGGAGGCCGCCTACGACATCCTCGCCTATGCCAAGGCCCCGCCGGGCCTGCGCATCTGGTGCGGCCCGACCATCGATGCCGACGACCTCGCCGCGCTCTGCCCCTGGCTCGACTGGGCGTATGCCGAAGCGAGGGGGTAGGAAGGTTTCCACCGCCTCTCCTCTTGTTTTCCCGACGAAAGTCGGCACCCAGAATAAGACTGGGCACCGGCTTGCGCTGGTGAAACGCGAGATTGGCGTTGTTCCTGTATCAGCGGGCCCGGCCTAGAGGCCAGGTGATAGACGCCGGCCCCTACCCCAGCCGCTCCACGGTCAGGTTCCCATTGGAGAAGACGCAGATTTCGGCGGCGATCTCCATTGCCTTGCGGGCGA
>CAZCEG010000206.1:0-4816 GCA_964497275.1 uncultured Oceanicaulis sp. | reverse complement strand
CGTCCATCGCGGCCTGCACACGCTCGCCAATGAGGCAACAGGCGCCTTCGAGGCCGCCCGGGAGACGCTGGCGCGTTTCATTGGCGCAGGTTTGCCAGAGCAGATCGTGCTCACCAAGGGCGCGACCGAGGCGATCAATCTGGTGGCTGCAAGCTTCGGCCAAGGGCTGGTGGAGGGCGATGAAATCATCCTCAGCCAGATGGAGCACCACTCCAATATCGTGCCCTGGCACTTCCTGCGCGAGCGCAAGGGCGTGGTTATCAAATGGGCGCCAGTGACCACAGAAGGTGCATTGGATATAGAGGCTTATAAAGCTCTCTTCACGTCCCGCACGAAGCTGGTTGCGCTCGTCCACATGTCCAACGTGCTCGGCACGGAAAACCCCGCATCGGAGCTTGCCCGCATCGCGCACGAGCACGGCGTGCCGATCCTGCTCGATGGCTCGCAGGCCGTTGTGCACGGCTCGGTCGATGTGGCGGCAATCGGCTGTGATTTCTACGTGCTGACCGGCCATAAGCTCTACGGGCCCAATGCGACCGGCGCGCTCTATGCGAAGGGTGACTGGCTGCACCGTCTGCCGCCTTTCCTCGGTGGCGGCGAGATGATCGCGGAAGTGAGCGAGGAGGGCGTGGTCTATGCAGCCCCGCCGCACAAGTTTGAAGCCGGCACGCCCGCCATCGCTGATGCGATCGGACTGGGGGCCGCGCTCGACTGGATGGCGGCGCGCGTCACGCCAGAAGCGCTGGCGCACGAGCATTCGCTGCTGGAGGCCGCAGCAGCGGGCCTTCGGGCCATGGACGGCGTGCGCATTCTCGGCACGGCGCCCGGCAAGGGGCCGATCCTCTCCTTCGTGGTGGAGGGCGCCCACGCGCATGATCTCGCCCAGCTGATGGACCGCTATGGTGTGGCGGTGCGGGCCGGCCATCACTGCGCCCATCCGCTGATGAAGCGGTTCGGCGTGACGGCGAGCCTGCGCGCCAGTTTTGCGATCTACAACACCCACGCCGAGGTGGACGCGTTTCTCGATGCCTTGCGCCGCGCGCGCAGCTTCCTCATCTAGGGAGCATGGGATTGGACAATGTAATGAGTGATGCAGCCCCCGAGACCAAAGCCCGCGATGTGATCGATCTGGGTGCGCCCGCGCGCCCGATAGCGCCAGAGGTGCCAGCCGAACCGGCGGCCAAGGGCGATATGTCGATCCCCGAGGAGGAGATCGCGCGCATCACAGATGATGTCGTCGCGGCGCTGAAGGGCGTGTATGATCCGGAAATTCCGGTCGACATCTATGAGCTCGGCCTGATCTACAAGGTGGATCTGGAAGACGACCGGACGCTGAAAGTGCAGATGACGCTGACCGCGCCGGGCTGTCCGGTTGCCGGCGAGATGCCCGGCTGGGTGCAGGATGCCTGCAACAAGGTGGACGGGGTGGAGCGCACCGAGGTGGAGCTGACCTTCGATCCACCCTGGACGGCCGACCGGATGACGGATGAAGCCCGCCTCCAGCTGAACATGCTATAGGACTGGACCATGGTTCGTGAACGCCCCAAGCCTGTGACCCTGACCGATGCAGCCGCGACGCGTGTGCAGGCGCTGATGGCGCGTGAGGGCAAGGGTTTCCTGCGCGTCGGCGTGAAAAATGGTGGCTGCGCGGGCATGGAATACACTATGGACTATGTGGCCGAGCCTGCCGCCCTCGATGAGCGCGTTCAGGACAAGGGCGTTGAAATCGTCATTGATTCCAAGGCCCTGTTGTTCCTGCTCGGCAGCGAAATCGATTACGAGATCACCCCGCTGCATGCCAAGTTCGTGTTCCGCAATCCCAACCAGACCGATGCGTGCGGGTGTGGCGAAAGCGTAACCATCATTCCGGTGGGCGCCGCCTCCTGATCCGCTTGCAGTCCATGCTGTGACGGCTTACCTCCCTGCGACGAATACTGCTTGCCGGGGGCCATGATGCAGCTGCTTTCCTCACCCACATCGCCGTATGCACGAAAGTGCCGTGCCCTGATCATCGAGAAGGGTCTGGAGCAGAAGATCGAGGTCGTCGATACGCTGCCGCTGGATAATCCGGCCGCGCTTCTGGCGGCCAATCCGCTGGGGAAGGTTCCGGCCCTTATCCGGCGTAGCGGCCCTGCGCTCGTCAATTCCCCGCTGATCTGTGAGTTCATCGACACGCTCAATGATGAGCGCTGGATCCCGGAGCGGGGGGAGAGTCGTTTTCTGGTACTACGCCAGCAGGCGATGGCAGACGGGCTGATGGACCTGACGATTGGCCGCCGTATCGAGACCAACCGGCCACCCAATCGCCGTTTCCGGCAATGGACGGACCGCTGGGAGGCGGGCATAGACCGCACGCTGGAACAGCTCGATGCCGAACGCGGCCAGTTTGAACGCTCTGTCGATCACGGCGCGCTGTCGATTGCCGTCTCTCTGTCCTATCTGGACCTGCGCTATGCGGAGCTGGACTGGCGCACGCGCCACCCTGAGCTTGCCGCATTCAGCGATCGCTGGAACGCGCGTGAGAGCTTCAAGCTGACGGCGCCTCCGGCAGTCTAGGCCGCTGCAGCGCCGGTATTCTCTACGGCTGCATCCACAGTGACGCGGTTACGGCCCGTCTGCTTGGACTTGTAGAGATTGGTGTCGGCGCGTTCGATGATCTCTTCCACCGACTCGCCCGGGCGGTGCAGCGAGACCCCCATCGACACGGTGATGTGGCCAAGATCCTCATTCGTCGACTTGCGCAGCAGGCGCTTGGATTCGACGGTGGCGCGGATTTTCTCGGCAACATCGGCCGCGTCAGCCAGCGAGGTCTTCGGCATGACGATAGCGAACTCTTCGCCGCCATAGCGGGCCACAACGTGGCTGTCGCGCGAGAAGCGGGACAGGCAGGCCGCAACAAAGCGGATGATCTGGTCGCCGGTCTGATGGCCCCACGTGTCATTGAACCGCTTGAAGTGGTCGATATCACAAAGCACCAGGCAGAATTTGTCACCCTGCAGGTCCGCGTCGCGGCGGCTCTTGCGCATGGCTTCGTCAAAGCGCTTGCGGTTGGCAAGGCCGGTGAGGGCGTCGGTCATCGCCTCCTCACGAACCTTTTCCAGATTGTTTTTCAGCTGGTTGACCTCAACGGAGGTCTCCTGCAGGCGGCGTTCCAGCTCACGCGAGCGGCGCTGCATGCGGGCGGTGGCCGAGACGAGCCCTTCCACCATGCGTTTGAAGGTTACCGAATCGGTCTGGCCGTCCAGCTGGCCGGAAGCGCCAGCCAGCGCTTCGCCATAGGCAGCGGTATCACGCTCGGCAGCTTCCAGCGTCTTCACGACGGCGCCCAGTTCACGGCTCATTGCACCGCCGGTCTCCAGAACCGCATCCTGGATGCGCTTGAAGGTGAAGTGGCGGTCGTAGAGCTCCTCACAGAACTCATCATCAACCGGTCCGCCCTTGTCGATGGCCGACTGGATCGCTTCGGACAGTTCGGGAACGCAATCAGAGACATAAGCCACCCAGACGGCATAATTTTGCGGCGTGGGGGCCACGTTATGTTCCGACATGAGGTCCAGCGCACGGCGCGCAAGCTCAATACCTTCGGCAGTCTGCAAGCGCCCGTTCACGTCAGTAACCTCGCCTTCCCTGAGCCGTTTCACAACTGCCCCCCTTGTTCATGGTTGCTGACGTTAGTCCGGTTTTGGAAAGATGAGGTAAACGCCGGACGGAAAATCCGCCGCTACGCGAAAAATTTTAGCCGAACGCAGAGCGAAGCAGGAATTCGGGCACGTGATCTCCAAAGCCTGCCGGTTCCACCGTGTCCTGACGGCTGCGGCCACGCGCCTTGTCGGGCGTGACGGTGTCGTTGGCAGGTTTGGGCGCGGGCTTTTGCGCTTCAGCGGTCTGGGTGTCCGCCTTGCCAGTGCCAGTGCCAGACCGGCGGCCGCGCCGCGAGCGCTTGGGCTTGTCGCCGGACGCTGCAATCGTCGGCTCGGCTGCGTCCGATGACTCTTCGACGGCAGGAGCGGGCGCAGGGGCGGCAACGGCTTTGGTGCCAGACAGCACCAGCGTTTCGGGTTCTCCGCCAATCAGCTTGGAGACGGCGGCCAGCGCTTTCTTGTCCTCGCCGGTCACCAGCGTGACCGACTCGCCCGTCAGGCCCGCGCGGCCCGTTCGGCCAATGCGGTGGACGTAATCATCGGCATTGCGCGGAATGTCGAAATTGAACACATGGCTGACGGCGGGAATATCGAGCCCGCGCGCGGCCACGTCAGAGGCGACGAGAATGCGCACGGCGCCGGACTTGAAGTCCTCCAGCGTCTTCATGCGCTGGGCCTGCGCCAGATCGCCGTGAATGGGGGCGGCGGAGAAGCCGTGACGCTGCAGCGAGCGGGCGACCACGTCCACATCGCGCTTGCGATTGCAGAACACGATGCCGTTCTTGACGTTGTCGCGGTTGATCGCGGCGCGCAGGGCCGCGCGCTTGCCCTTGGGCGAGCCGTCGGCGACGCGCACGATGTATTGCTTGATCGTCTCTGCTGTCTGGGCGGGGCGGGATACTTCCACCCGCTCCGGGTCCTTCAGGAAGGTGTTGACGATGCGCACGATTTCGTTGGGCATCGTGGCGGAGAAGAACAGGGTCTGCCGGCGCGGCGGCACCAGCGAGAAGATACGCTCGATATCGGGGATGAAGCCCATGTCCAGCATGCGGTCGGCTTCATCGACCACCATGATCTCGATGCCCATCAGCATCAGCCCGCCGCGCTCGAAATGGTCGAGCAGGCGGCCGGGCGTCGCGATGAGAATATCCGCGCCCTTGTCGAGGATTTCCTTT
>CAZCEG010000205.1:1318-4820 GCA_964497275.1 uncultured Oceanicaulis sp. | reverse complement strand
GCCCGGACCGTAAGGTCCGGCCGTGCCGGTTATCCGGCGGTCAGCCTCGGTATCGCGGCGCACCAGCCGGAAGAAGTCATAACCCTGCTCGCGGGTCAGCTCGGCGGCCCGGTACAGCAGGAAGGTTTCCACAGCCTGACGGTCGGTCAGCGAATTGCCCGAGAAGGAGACCATGAACCGGTTCTGCTCGATGCGCTGTTCCGAGTATCCGTAGCTGCCCGGGCCAGTAGCCCGCTGATAGGGGGTGGATTCGGCGCAGGCGGCGAGGAGGGCCACGCTGACCAGACATCCGCTCAAAAGACGCAACATTGGTTCTACTCCGAAATTGCCGTCCCAGCCGTATTAACGAATATGGGGCCTTGCGGTTCCGCTGGCCAGCAAGACAGCCTGCGGCAAGGCTTCACCATGCTACAGCGTCAGGCCTCTGGCGGCCAGATCGGCTTTAAGCCCTTCAGCACCCCGAAAATGGTGGCCCATGAAACCAGCGGCCCGCGCCGCTTCCACATTCTCCAGCCGGTCATCGATGAACAGTGTGTCTCCGGGCGGGCTGGCAAGGCGGGCCTTCGCGATCTCGTATATGGCAGGGTCCGGCTTGATAACGCCCTCCTCGCCGGAAATGATCGCGACCTCGAAGCGTTCAAAAGACGGGTAGTGTGCGCGGACCCAGGGCCATTTCTCGGCAGGCATGTTGGACAGGGCGTGCTGGGCGATATCGTGGGCGGCTATCGCCTCGATCATGCCCTCCATGCCATCGACATAGCCGTTGAACATCCCGTCCCAACGCGTGTCCCATGCCGTGATCAGGTCTTCCAGATGCGGATGGGCTGCGATCAGATGCTTGCGGTTCTGCGCCATCGGCACGCCCCGATCGTGTTCTGTGTGCCACGCCATGGTGCACACAGACGCAAGAAACCCGGCGCGCTGTTGCTCGCCGGGTATCAGCTTTCGGTACAGATAATCCGGGTTCCAGTCGGCAAGCGTGTTGCCGAGGTCCCACAGCAGTGCCTGTGGCCGGCGGGTCAATCCCTAGCCGGCGCGAGCCTTGAAGCGCGGGTCGGTCTTGTTGATGACATAGACCCGGCCACGGCGGCGCACCACCTGGCAATCGCGGTGACGGCCTTTGAGGGAGCGGATGGAGCTGCGCACTTTCATCGGTCTGGTCTCGTCATTCGGGCAGACGGAATCCGCTGCCGTTTTTCAGGGAGCGCGCTAGTTACAGAAGGCCCATGACCAAGTCAACCGCGCGCGATGGTTTTGCTACTCGACCAGCCTGACATAGCGCACCGCTTCGAGGTCATAATCCGGGCACTGCACCACGATGGTGATGTCGTCATAGTCCCGGTCTGTCCAGCCGCGATGGGTCCAGTTTGCCGTGCCGCCGGGAATGCCCGGCGGGCGGTCTTCCCACCCGTAATACATGTACTTGCCGGGTGTGCAGCCGACCGTGTCCTGCTGCGGGGTGCGATTACGGCCTGTGGGGATGATCGATTCCGGGCCACGCGTGCATTGCTCTTCAGTATCGCACAGCACGGTTTCGAGAATGCTGTAATCGAGCCCCGTATGGCGCTCCACGCCGTTCACCATCACCGTGTCGGTGAAATAGCGATAGCGGCAGCGCTGATTATGGTTGGCGTGGCACCATGAGCCCGTGTCATTGCCGAAGGTCTCCGGCGGGCCTGCAGGGTTCTCCGCGCGCTGCGGATTGGTGCGCGAGAAGCGCACATTGTAGAGCTCGAAGCTGATTGTCTCGCCGCGCTCGCACCGGGGCCAGGAAAAGCCCTCATTGAGGAAGTTACGCCCGTTATTGTCCTGCAGCGGGGTGCGCTGGGTGCGGCGCTCTTCAAGCGTCTTGTCGGAGTTGGGATCGGGATCGAAACAATAGACATAGACCCGGTTATAATCGCCCGCTTCGGGGTCCAGCCACGTAACTTCCGGCACCTGATACTGCTGCAGCGGCTGGTGCAGGCGCGCGACCGAGCGCACCGAAACACGCACACTGTCGCCAATGCCCGGCACGGCGTGGATCAGCACGGTATTGACCCGCGCGCTGGCATCCACACGGAAATTGAGGCCGGACCAGTTACCGGCAATATCGAGATCGGTCAGGCTGGTATTGCCAAACGCGCTCTGGACGCGCTCGTTCATCGCCGTGATCTGTGCGCCGTAATTGCCTTGCGGGCCGCCTACCGCGCCATTCAGCGCCGTTGCATCGGCTTCCGCCTGCAAGGTCGCGCGGACATTGATCAGGCGTGCCGTGTCCACTGACATGCCAGCCAGCCCAAAGATCGGGACCAGAGACAGCGCAAAAATCATCGCGACATTGCCTGCCCGGTCAGCGAGCATTCGCTTCAGCCTGTAAAGCCCCATCGTCGTCACCCTTCCCGCCCAAGCGCGCAGTCACGCGCAGGATTCCAAGGGGAAGATAGCGCCGATAGCTTAATGGCGCGTAAGAAAACATGATTAAAATTAGGTGCTTATGGTAAACGCGCGCTAACCATGATGCCATCGGCAGGTGTTCATGGAGTGTTGGGAAAGCTGGTGCTAGGGTTACGATTACGGGTTGGGCAAGCGCCGGATTGAGGGTCTCGCACCTTATGCATGTTTCACAGTTAAAACAGTCACTTGCCGGCCTCGCGCTGGCGGGCCTCATCGCGCTGGGCGGGATGTCTGCCACGCTCGCGCAGGACATTCCCTTCACCGCATGGCGCGATGGCTTTGCCTCTGACCTGCGCTCTGAAGGCGTTCGCGCCGATATTGTCGCCTCCATGCTGGATGGGCTGGAGCCTGATCCGCGCGTCATCGAGCGCGACCAGACCCAGCCGGAATTCGTGCGGCCGATCTGGCAGTATCTGGACGGCGCGGTATCTGAAACGCGCGTGGCCAATGGCCGCCGCGCGGCAGCGCGTATCGCCGATACGCTGCAGGCGGTCGAAGAGCGCTTCGAGGTGGACCAGCATATTCTGACCGGCATATGGGGCCTTGAGAGCGCCTATGGCGAGATACAGGGCAATTTCGACATTGTCCGCTCACTGGCAACGCTTGCCTGGGAGGGTCGCCGGCGCGGCTTTGCCGAGGCGCAGCTGCGCGCCATCGCCCAGATGCTTGATCGCGGCTATGCGACCCGCGCCGAGCTGATCGGTTCATGGGCGGGCGGCATGGGCCAGACCCAGTTCATCCCGGCGACCTATATGGAGCGCGCGGTCGACTTCAATGGCGACGGGAGGCGCGATATCTGGCGCAATGAGGGCGATGCCCTTGGCAGCGCGGCCAACCTTCTGGCCCGCGCAGGCTGGGAATACCGCCAGCCGGTATTCACAGAAGTGCGCCTGCCCGAAGGCTTCAACTTTGCCGACTGGAACGAGAGCCAGCGCAAGCCGGTGTCTGACTGGGCATTGCTGGGTGTGGACCCTGTCTCGGGCGACTGGGCGGCCGATGACCTCTACCGCTCGGCGCGGCTGGTAATCCCTGCCGGGGCCAATGCGCCTGCCTTCCTGGTCTACCG
>CAZCEG010000205.1:0-1308 GCA_964497275.1 uncultured Oceanicaulis sp. | reverse complement strand
GTCTACCGCAATTTCGAGGCGCTGCTGCGCTACAATAACTCCACCGCCTATGCGCTGGGTGTGGCGTATCTTGCCCGCGCGTTCGAGCATGGCGATGCCGGCATGGCGACGGGCTGGCCGGTTGATAATCCGCCGATCAGCCGCTCGCAATCGCGTGAATTGCAGGAAGCACTGGCCCGGCTCGGCTATGATCCTGGCGGTCTTGACGGGGTGGTCGGGCCCAATACGCGCCGCGCGATCCGCGCCTTCCAGAGTGCCAACGGGTTTGAGCCTGACGGCTATGCCGGCCTTGCGCTTTATAATGCGGTGATCGCGGCGGACGCGGCGCGTTAGGGCTTTAAACCACCCCGCCCTCATCCTCGCGCGGCTCGGCAGGCCCGACCGGCTGAATGAGCACGCGTACGCGCGGATGGACAAGGGCGATCGCTCCGGCCACGAGCCCTAGCGCCACATTGAGCATGAAGGGCGCGGTCGGCCCGACCGCCTGATAGAGCCATAGCCCTGTCAGCGGCGCGATAAGAAAGCCAAGCCCTGCCGTCGCTGCCGTCACGCCGGCTGCGCGGCCCTGTTCCTCCGGGCTGACGGCAAGGCTCGCCCCGCCGGTAAAGCCGGACCGGGCAAAGCCGAAGCCCAGCGAGTTCAGAAGAAATCCCAGCACGATCGAGGCATAGCCACCGGAGAATATCAGCTCGACCTGTCCGGCCAGCGTCAGCGCTGCACCGATGATCATCAGCATGCGCGGGGAGACCTTGAGGGCCGGAATGGCGACGAGTTGTACAAAGATCAGCGCGGCTGCCCCCGCGGTCAGCGCCACGCCCGCAAGCTGCAGGCCGGTGGCTGTATCAAGCTCCAGCCTGTCCATGACGAAGAAGCCGAGCGCTTGCAGGCTGGCCGCCTGCACCAGCCAGCTGGCGCAGCCATACATGACGAAGGCGCGCACACGCCTGTCTCCGGCAAAGGCGAACTGCGCGATGGGATTGAGCGGGCGGCGTTCCCGTGCGCTGGGCCGCGTATTTTCCGGCAGGGTGAAGTGCACGACGACTGCGCAACTGCCGACCAGCAACGCCACCATCACCATGAAAGGCACCATGCCGATCCGGTCTGAAAATCCGGCCGCCAGCGCCGGTCCGATCATGCCGCCAAGCGCAAATGCCGCCGTCATGCCGGCCAGCGCCTGCGTGCGTTCGCCGGGTGCGGTGCGGTCTGCGACATAAGCCTGCGCGGCAGGGCCGGTTGCCGAGCCGAGCGCGCCAAAGAGCGTGCGGGCGAGCGCCATGGCCAGCACGGCGGCCAGCGGCGCCAGAAGCC
>CAZCEG010000204.1:0-4866 GCA_964497275.1 uncultured Oceanicaulis sp. | reverse complement strand
GGTTACCCTGTCCTGACAGACGTCCAGCGCCTTCACGCCAGGGCGCAAGGGCGCAAACTCGCCCGCCCGGCGCGCAGTCTCCACCGGCACGTTTTCAAACTCGTAGGTGATCACGTCCACGCGCGCAGCGAAGCGCGCCACGGCGTCCAGATCCTCGTAAGGCGCAATCGTGGTGGTGGCGGCCACGCGCTCTGCCGGGCTGTTGTCCTCCGGCGTGAAGATATGCACATCAAAGCCGAGGCGCGCCGCACTCATCGCCAGCATGCGTCCCAGCTGGCCGCCGCCGAGAATACCGATACGCGCACCGGGCTGAAGCATCACCGCCTGCCTAGTCCTCGACCGAGTGAGGAATGGCATCACTCTGGCGGGCGCGATAGGCCTCCAGACGGTCTGCAAGGCCGGCATCGGCAAGGGCGAGGATGGAGGCGGCCATCAGGCCTGCATTCTTCGCTCCGGCCTCGCCAATCGCCAGCGTGCCGACCGGAATGCCGCCGGGCATCTGGACGATGGACAGAAGGCTATCAAGGCCTTTGAGCGCGTTGGATTTCACCGGCACGCCGAGCACGGGAAGCGTCGTCAGCGAGGCCACCATACCCGGCAGATGGGCCGCGCCGCCCGCCCCTGCAATAATCACCTTCACGCCGCGCGCCTTGGCGCTTCTGGTGAAGTCCACCATGCGGTCCGGGGTGCGGTGAGCGGAGATGACACGGGCATCATACGCCACGCCCAGCGCGTCCAGCGCCTCGGTTGCGTGCTGCAGGGTCGGCCAGTCGGAGCGCGAGCCCATGATCACCGCAACAGGCGGTGAGGGATCAGGAAATGAAGTGTCGCCAGCCATGGCCGATAAAGCCTCCCGGAACGAAGGAAGCGCGCGAGCCTAGCCATAAGCCGTTACGCGTCAAGCCGGATCGCGGCCACGTGAAGCTTGAGCGTTTATTAACCACGTTTGAGGACACTTCCCCATCGAGTCGGCAGGGTAAGGAGCGGGGAGATGCGCATTCAATCAGGCGGCCCAACAGGTGCGGCCAGCAGCGTATCCGGCCCGTCACGCACCGAACCCGCCCGGCGCGCCACCGATACGGGCAAAGCGGCCCGGACGGGCGATAGCGCCTCCATCATGGGTGTGCCGGAAGCGGAACTGACCCCGAATGTCCAGCGCGCGCTCCTCACCCTGATGGGCGAGGTGGACCAGCTGCGCCGCGAGACCGAGGCCCTGCGTGCCAAGGTGCGCGATCTGGAAGACCTTGCTGACCGCGACGTGCTGCTGCCCGTGCTGAACCGGCGCGCCTTCCTGCGCGAGGTGTCCAAGGCGCTGTCGCTGGCCGAGCGCCATGATGCGCCCTCCGCCCTCGTCTATCTCGACCTCAACGGCTTCAAGGCCATCAACGACACCTATGGCCATGCCGCAGGCGATGCTGCCTTGCAGATGGTCGCCGACGTGCTGGTAACGCAGGTGCGCGATACCGATGCCGTCGGACGGCTCGGCGGGGACGAGTTCGGCGTGGTGCTGGTGCTGACCGCGCCCGAGCAGGCTGAACGCAAGGCTGAAGAGCTGGTGGCCGCCATCGCCGCGACGCCGATCCTTCATAACGGGCTTAGCCTGAATCTGAAGGCTGCGTGGGGCGTTCAGGGTCTCAACCGGGGCATCAGCGTCGAGGTCGCCATGGCCGAAGCGGATGCAGCCATGTACGCAAGGAAGCAGGCAGCGGCCTGATACCGCCGCCTGCCCTATTGCCTCTACTCCCCTGTCAGCCCCAGCTGGGCTTCAAGGAATTCTGCCTCACGGCGAAAATAGAAGAGCTGGTTGGAGAGCCTGCGCCAGCCATGCCCCTCATCGGGGAAGCGGATGTATTGCGCATCCACCCCATTGGCGCGCAGCGTACGCACCAGCACCTCGGTCTCGAAAATGTCGATGCGCGGATCCATCACGCCATGCGAGAACAGCACAGGCACGTTGATCTGGTCGGCCTGACGGATGGGTGAGTTTACCTCGTAGAATTCGCGCCATTGCGGCTCGTTGATATCGCCATATTCGATCAGGTCAGCGGCTTTGAGGGCGGGCGAGGCCACTTCCAGCGCCGTCACCCAGTCTGCCACGCCGTAGAGCGACACACCGGCAATGAACTCGCCGGGGAAGTTGGCCAGCACCGCATTGACCGCATAGCCGCCATAGCTGCCGCCCTTCACCGCCGCGCGTGAGGCATCAACCCGCCCGTCCTCGCGGAAGAAGGCGAGCATGTCCACGAGATCGCGGATGGAATCGAGCCGGTTCTCCCGGTCATCCAGCGTCACATAGGTGTGGCCAAAGCCGGTCGAGCCGCGCACATTCGGGCGGAAGACGGCAATGCCGCGATTGAGCAGGTATTGCGTCGGGCCGGTAAAGCTGGCCACGGATTGGGCCGTCGGCCCGCCATGCACATCAAACACCACCGGCGGCGGACCATCGCCCTGACGCGCATCCTCGCGAGGCAGATAGAGCAGCCCCTGCAGCTCAACCCCGTCACGCGCGGTGATGCGGATGCTGTCCGGGCGTACGAAGCGGTCCGGATCAAGCCCGGCAAGGTTCACCGCCCACACCGTGTTCGCCGTACCGCGGGCAATATCCCAGACCAGAAGCTCACCGGGCGTCGCCCAGCCATTGACCGTCACCGAGGCAAAGGCGCTCTCGCCGGGGCATGACACGCCATAGACGCCTTCGGGCAGTTCAGGGGTGCGCAGATCGCGCCGGGCGCGCAGATCCCGCCCATGCAGGCGATAAAAGCCGTCCTCGTTCGTGGTCCAGATCAGATAGCGCCCGCCCTGCCCGCACAGCGTGACGTTCTGGATATCGAAATCGGGCGCGGAGATCACTTCGACCGCATTGGTCGCGATATCGCGGCGGACAAGGGCGGCAAACTCGCGATCCTCGTTGGAGGCGTGATAGACAGCCGCGCCGTCACGCGTCCACGCAAACCCGCCATCATTGGTATTGGCGCGCCGGTCAGGCCGCGACAGCGTGCGCACCTCTTCCTGCCCCGTCAGATCGACGAGGAAAAGATTGTTGGAATCCTCGCCCACGCGCTGCGTCATCAGGAGATAGCGGCCATCTGGAGAGACTGAGTCCGGCCAGAAGGCGTATTCACCCTCGAACACCATGGTCTGCTCGCCGCTCGCCAGATTCCGCACATAGATGTCGTAATCGAGCCCGTTGCGCTCGGTGGAGGCAAAGACGATCCGGTTATTGTCGGGCAGCACATCGCCCATCACGCGGAAGGCCCCGGCCTGCGCCGCCATGACCAGTTCCTCGCGGCGGCCATCCAGGCTGATGCGGTAATAGGCTTCCTGCTCATTGCCATCATTGTCCGCGCCATAGATGAGGCTCTGCCCGTCCGGCGCCCAGCGCCAGAAGGTGATGCCATTGCCGAAGGTCATCTGGCGCGGCTGGCCACCGGCAGCGGGCACCAGCCAGAGCTGGCGCGTACCGGTGATGAGCGAAGCCACCGCCACATAATCCCCGCGCGGCGACATGGTTGCGCCCTGCACCCCATTGGCCAGCAGATAGCGGGCAATATCGGCGGGATATTCACCGGCCAGCCCCACATTCACCCGCTCCGCACTCGGCTCGATGGCTTCGAGATCCGGGTCAGGCCCTTCGCCGGGTCCGGGCTGTGCCTGAGCGCTGGCAAGCATGCTTGCCGCCAGCAAAGCGGATACGAAACTGATACGGCGCATGATGGCCTCCCCATGATTGATTGGCAGGCATGCTAGCCGCGCGGAACTGCAAGTCCAGCCGAGGCGCGAACACAAGGCGTTGATCGCGCGCCCTTTCTCGTGTCAGGTGCGCGCCCATGAGCTTTCAGTCTGACACCACCGCCCCCGCCCATCCTGCCCTTCTGGAAGCGCTTGTACGCGCCAATGACGGGGCCGCTGCCAGCTATGGCAATGACACCGTCTCGGCGCGGGTGAAGGCGCAGCTGCGCGAGATATTCTCAACCGATCTGGAGCTGGTGTTCACCGTCTCCGGCACGGCGTCCAACGCGCTCGCGCTGGCGGTACTGGCGCCCGGCGACAGTGCGATCCTCTGCCATGACGAGGCGCATATTCACCGCGATGAGCGCGGTGCGCCGGAGTTTTTCACCGGCGGGGCCAAGCTGGTGCCGCTACACGGCGACCATGCGCGCCTGACGCCTGCAGCGCTGGAAGCGGCGCTCGCCGAGTGGCCGTCAGACTTCGTGCACACCACCCCGCCTTCCGTCTTGAGCCTGTCGAACCTGACCGAATCCGGCACGGCCTATGATGTTGCGACGGTGAAAGCGCTGGCGAGCCTCGCCAAGACGCGTGGGCTTAGCGTCCACATGGACGGGGCGCGCTTTGCCAATGCGCTGAGCTTTCTCAAATGCGATCCGGCAGACATTACATGGCGCGCTGGCGTTGATGTCTTGAGCCTTGGCGCGACCAAGGGCGGGGCGCTGGCGGCAGAAGCCGTGATCCTTTTCCCCTCCGTAATGGACCGTTTCCATACCTTGCGCGCGCGCCAGAAACGCGCCGGGCACATGGTGCCGAAAATGCGCTATGTCGCCGCCCAGTTCGAAGCCTGGCTGGAGGGTGGGCGCTGGCTGGAGCTGGCCGCGCACGCCAACGCGATGGCCAGCGAACTGGCCGCAGGCTTTGCAAGCCTTCCCGGCGCGAAACTGCTCCACCCGGTGGAAGGCAATGAGGTCTTCATCGACCTGCCGCAAGAAGCCGTTGATGCGCTGAACGCCGTCAATGCCGGCTTCTACCCCTGGCCCCATGGCGGCTACCGCTTCGTCACCAGCTGGCAGACAAAGCCGGAAGACGTGGCGCGCGTGGTGAAGGCCGCGCGGGGGTAAATCCCGTTTTCTGAAT
>CAZCEG010000203.1:0-4888 GCA_964497275.1 uncultured Oceanicaulis sp. | reverse complement strand
ATCGTCATCGGTGACAACCTCGCCATGGCGCTCTTCTCCGCAGGACTGGCAGCCGATGGCGTAGCGGCCTTTGCTGGCCTGGATGCGAGACGCGACGCCATGGACGCGGCCGACCCTGCCGGGCATGCGCGCTACCTTCAGGACCGTGCAGGTGCCTATCGCGCGTTGAACCGCAACGCCGAGGCCTCGGCCCTGCTGGCGCGGCTCGCGGCGCTGCAACGCGACCGTCTGGAAAACCAGAGAGAGGCCGCGGCGGAGACACTCGCCCTGGCGGCCTTCCTTGCCGATGCTGCCGGACATTACGCGCAGTCTGCGGCCCTTTATCGCGAGCTGACAGAGCTTCGCAGCGCACTGCACGGCGAAACGGACGCACGCACGCTCAACGCCCGTGGCAATCTGGGCTATGCGTTCCACGCTGCAGGTCAGAATGCAGAGGCGCGCCGTGTTCTGGAGGGCCTTCTGCCTTTGCTTCCGTCCGGCAGCGATAGCGAAGGCGTTGTCCTGTCCAATCTTGCCTCGATCGCCCGCGCGCAGGAGCGTCATGATGATGCCGAAGCCCTTTACCGCCGCGCAGTGGTCTTTCACGAAGCGCGCGGCGAGACGCTGGCCCTTGCAGACGCGCTGAACAATCTGGCCGTCGCACTCTACGGCCAGCACCGGGCCGACGAGGCCGTGCCGCTCTACCGGCGCGCGCTCGCGATTTACGAAGACGTGCTGGCCGAGACGCACCCTACCTTCGCACTCGCCCGCATCAATCTTGCCGCCGCGCTGGAGGATCTTGGCGACGCCGCTGAAGCTGAAGTGCTTTACCGGTCCGGGCTGGCATCGCAGGAGGCCATTTACGGTCCTGCCCACCCGGCGCTTGCGACCACGCTTGGAAATCTGGGCCTCTTGCGCGCAAAGGCCGGCGACACCGCCGAGGCCCTCACCCTGCTTGCCCGCGCCACACAGCTACGCCGCACCTATTTTCCGCCTGGCGATGCGTCGCGCGCGGCTGCGGAAACCGTGCAGGCCCGACAGATGCTTGAAAGTGAAGGCGACACCCTCGAAGCCCTCGACCTGAGCCGCGCTGCTACCGACGGGCTTATCGACCGCTCGTTCGCCGAGGCAGGCTCAGCGCGCTCGCGCGAACTGACCCGGTTTGCGCGTTATTTCGAAGTCCGGCTAGATGCCCTGTGGGCCGTAGCCGAAACCGGCGGTCGGGACGAGAACCCGATCTAGCCCCTACTCCTCATCGTCCCGGTGCTTTGGATGGCGCTTGTAGATCGAGCCCTTGCCCTTCTTCGCCGGCATGGCACCGGCCTTTCGCCCGCGCCGGGCAAGGCCGCGTGCGACCGGGTTGGGCTTCGATGTGCGCGCCTTCGGGCTCAATCGCTGTCGCCTTCCTCGCCGCGCGTGATGCGCTCGGGCGCGGCCTCGGCCCCCGGGTTTGCATCAGGATCGCCGCCAGCGGCGTGCGCCCTGACCTGAGGCGGCACAAACACCTCCACCCCGTCATCCATGTACACGCTGGTGGAGGGGAAGGCGAAGGCGGTGCCCGCCGTTTCCACAATGTCCTTCAGGGCCAGCGCCAGCTCTTCCTTCAGTGCCAGCCATTCGCCCCAATTGGTCGAGTAGGTGAAGCAGTAAAGCAGGTAGTCGATGGAGGACGGGCCAAAGCTGTCCACCCGCATGAAGGTCGCAACCTCCGGCGGCTTGGCAAAGCCTGGATGATTGTCCAGCCATTCCAGCGTCTTGTCGCGGATATACTGGAGCTGCTCCTTGGTGGTCTTGTACTCGACGCCCACCATCCAGCGGATACGCCGATGGGTCATGCGCGAGAAATTCGTGACCGCCTTGTCCGACAGGAAAGAATTGGGGACATAGACAGGTGAGCGGTCAAACCGGCGCACCAGCGTGGAGCGGAAATTGATCTGCTCCACCGTGCCTTCCACGATGCCATCGACGAGAATCCACTCGCCCGGCAGGAAGCGCTTCTCGGTCAGCACCAGCAAGCCGGAAATCAGGTTCTTGAACAGGTCCTGCGCGCCCAGGCCCACCGCCACGCCAAACAGGCCGAGACCCGCCACGATCGGCGCCACCGGAATGCCCCAGAGCTGGAGGACCGCACCGACGCCCACCACGACGAACAGGATGCGCAAGGTCTTGGCCAGCCAGTCGACCAGAACGGGGCCCAATGCGCGCTGCAAGGGCGAGAGGAGATAGGAGATGGGCGTGACCACATTGTGCAACGCCCAGAAAATCGCGATCACGATCAGCGTGCGCACGATATTGATGCCCGGCCCTGCACCGTCCGGCTGGTCCAGCCCGGTGAGCAGCACAGCGATATAAACGCCGATAATGACCGGGATCAGCCGGATGGGGCCGGAAAGCGCGCGGACGACCTTCTCGTCCAGCTGCGTGGTTGTTTTCTGCGCGTGGGCCAGAAGAAATTTTGTAATCGCCCAGCCCACGAGCCCACGCACCGCAAAGGCCAGCGCGATCACGATAAGGCCGACCAGCGCCTGGCCGACATTCAGGCCGAGAAAACTCGTATTCCAGACATCAACGACGATGGCCCACAGATCGGTCATTGTTTCCATTATGCGCGGCGCTCCTTTGCACGGTGGAACTGGATGTCGGGGAATTTCTCCTGCGTGTAGGAGACCTCCCAGGCGCTCTTGGCCATGAAGACCAGCGCGCCATCAATGTCTTCGGCAATGGCTGACTTATGCCGGTCGATGAAGGCTTCCAGCTTGTCGCGCTCCCCGGTGATCCAGCGGGCGGTGTCGTAAGGGCTCGGCTCGAAGGTGACTTCCAGATTGTATTCGGCCGCCACGCGCTCTGCCATCACGTCGATCTGGAGTGCGCCCACAGCGCCGACCACGAAGTCCCCGCCCACCTGCAGACGGAAGAGCTGGGTCACGCCTTCCTCGGCAAGGCTTTCCAGCGCTTTTTTCAGGTGTTTGGCCTTTAGCGGGTCGCGAAGCCGGGCCCGGCGCAGCAATTCGGGCGCAAAGTTCGGGATGCCGGCGACACGCCATTTCCCACTTTCCGACAGCGTGTCACCAACGCGCAGCGCGCCATGGTTCGGCACACCAATGACATCACCGGCATAAGCCTCGTCGGCGAGCTCGCGATCCTGCGCGAAGAACATGATCGGGCTGGAGACGGTGAGCAGCTTGCCGCCATCGGTTTTCAGCTTCATGCCACGTTTGAACGTGCCCGAGCACAGCCGCGTGAAGGCCACGCGGTCGCGATGGTTCGGGTCCATATTGGCCTGCACCTTGAAGACGAAGCCGGCGACCTCCTTGCCGCCCGGCTCCAGCGCAGGCGTGGGGCCGCCTGTTGCGGGCTGGGCTTCCGGCGCAGGAGCGACCTGCTTCAACGCTTCAAGGAGTTCAAACACGCCGAACTGGCGCAGCGCCGAGCCGAAATAGACCGGCGTCATATGCCCTTCGCGATAGCTTTGCGGATTGAAGGCCGGGCACACCTCGCGCGCCAGCTCCGCGCCTTCGCGCAGTTCAGCCAGCTCCGCCTCGCTCAGGACAGACGCGATCTCGTTGCCGGAGAGCGAGACACGCTGGCTCCTCACCGGCTCCTCATCATCGGCTGACGGGCGGCGATAGACGATGAACTCGTCAGCGGCGAGATCGGCGACGCCCTTGAAGCGGTTACCCGAGCCTGACGGCCACTGCATCGGCGCAACATCGAGGGCGAGCTTGTCCTGGATATCGTCGATCAGCTCGGACGGGTCCATCGCCTCACGGTCCATCTTGTTGATGAAGGTGAGGATCGGGATATCGCGCAGGCGGCATACCTCGACGAGCTTGAGCGTGCGCGGCTCCACGCCCTTGGCGGCGTCCAGCACCATGATGGCGCTGTCAGCAGCGGTAAGCGTGCGGTAGGTGTCTTCCGAAAAGTCCTCGTGGCCCGGCGTGTCGAGCAGGTTGAAAACCAGCCCGCCATATTCATAGGTCATCACCGAGGCCGACACCGAGATGCCGCGCTCACGCTCGATCTTCATCCAGTCAGACTGGGTGCGGCGGTTTTCCCCGCGCGCCTTCACCTGTCCCGCCAGACGGATCGCGCCTGCGGTCAGCAGAATGTTTTCCGTCAGCGTCGTTTTACCGGCGTCAGGATGGGAGATGATGGCAAAGGTGCGCCGACGCGCCCATTCGGGCAAGGCGCTGGAGGGGGAGGTCATGGCCGGTCCTGACTAGCGAAACTGCTTCGCCCCGGACCTAGCAATCGCTCCTTACGCGCGCAAGCGCTGCGGCGCGTGCAGCCACACCGCGTCATTGGCCGCGCGTGCACTCATCAGGCCGCTATCCTGCAGCCCTTTAAGCTGGGTGAGGACCACGAGCCCGGTCGAGGCCACCCTCACCTGCACGTGTTCCGGCCCCTTGGCGTTTAGCGGACGCACGCACAGCATGGCGTTGGCCTCGTCGCTCTTCCAGCCGATCAGGGCGGCGAGGAAGCGCGCCTTGTGCGGCGCGTTGCGGGCAAGGTCAGGGTCGACCCAGATCGCCTCGCGCACCAGCTTGATGCAGCGGCCAAGGCTGAGCGCGCGCAGCTCGGACGGCGATAGCGGCGCACCGGTCTCGATGGCCGCACGCTCGGGATCACCCAGATTGAAGACAACGTCGTTAAACAGGAACAGCACTGCGCCGCACCCCACATCTTATGGCCTGCCTGATCAGGCGCCGTGCGGCCGGTTCAAAGTCCGGCACAGTCTCCAGCGCTGTCAGGCGAAGGCGTCACATCCACGATGACGCCATTCTGTCCGCCGCGCGTTAAAACCACGTCACCGGGCCGTTGAGGAAGTGTCAGCCATAGCGCTGCGAAAAGCCCAACGAAAAGGGCCGGAGCATCGCTCCGGCCCTTCCCGCACGTGTATTCCAGCTGA
>CAZCEG010000202.1:0-4941 GCA_964497275.1 uncultured Oceanicaulis sp. | reverse complement strand
GATGAGCGTTGTCATGGGCGCAACATGGCGCGCAGCGGGGGCTCATTCAAGCTCCCGCTGCGCAAGGCTAGCATGCGTTTTGTCTAGATGGCGGCCATACCGCCATTGCGCTCGGCCTCCAGCACCCGCGGATTGCGGTTGAAGATGGCCAGCGTCCAGGCACCCAGCCCGATGAAGAACACGATCATACCCAGAATCAGGCCCAGCGCGGGGACCACCCACAGCGCGCCGACAACCGCCAGCACGAGGAAGAGCGACAGGATGCGCATCCCCAGCCCGAGCCCGTTGCCGGAGCGGTTGAAGATCAGATCGCCGACCACGACCGCACCGAAGGCGTAGGCCAGAAACATCAGGAAGGGGAAGGCAAAGACCACGATGAAGGCGAGCGGTATGCCAATTACCGTGATCATCAGGAACACGAACACCGCGGTCAGCAACACCGGCATGAAGGCAGCCAGCACAAGGCCCAGCAGGCCCGAGGCCCACGGGCGAGCCCGGAAATGGTCCGTAATCCCTGCCACCGAGCGCGGCGCAATCAGGCAGGCCAGCAGGCCCAGCACGAAGGAGGCCATTGCGAAGGCACCGCCAACCGCGATCGCAGGCGGCCCCACATCGACGCGCGGGCCGCGATAGCCGCTGCCACGGCGATGCTCGGAGTAAGGCTGCTCCTCATAGGTGGAGCGGCCGAGGATCTGGGCACCTTCGGCAATTACCGGGGCGTTGGGGCCACGCACAAGCAGGTCTCCGCCGATCTGTGCGCCCGGCGCAATCTCGACATTCTCCGCCGTCAGCTCCACATTCCCGGCAATCGTGCCCTCGATGTAGATGGTGCGCGCGCGGCCCTGAAACCGGCCCTGCCCGACACCGTTCATGCGGATCTCGCTCGCGGCGATATCCATATTCCCGGCGATTTCAGCCGTCGGCTCGATAACGACCAGCGCGCCGCCGGCAGCAAGGCTGCGATTGACGCGGCCTGCCACGCGAATGTCGGCGCCCGCAACGTCCACGCCCCCATACACGTCGGCAAGGAGCTCGATATTGGCCCCGGCGACAGACACATCCCTGCCCACCGATCCGCGTATGATGATGTCACCGGCGGCAACCGAAATCGCGCCTGCCACGTCGGCATCGATCAGCACATCGCCAGCAAGGCCGCTAATATCGCCGCCGACACGGCCGCGCAAGGTGACGTCGCCGGCAAGGAACTGGACCGAGCGGTCCTGATCAAGTTCGAGATTGAGGTCGCCGCCAATATACTGGGCGTGCGCCGATCCGAGGCCAAGGGCGAGGCCGACTACAGCCGCGCCGCGAACCAGAGGGGCAATCCATTGGGTCATCATTGTTCAGCCTCCTTCAGAGGGAATCAGCGACGCGAGCAGCGTTCATCGCCGCGCGGTGTGTAGGCAAGGCCCGGAGCCGAAGCGCCAGGCTCGATAACAACAGGTTCGGCCGCGCGGACATTCAGCGGGCCGGTCACCTGACCGGAAATGATGACGGTGCGCGCACAGATCTCGCCGCCTGCAACCGTGCCGGAGATTTCCACACGGCCATCGCTGGCACGCCGACGCCAGTTGCGGCCCTCATCAGCGTAGAGGTCCAGCGGACCGGCAATCTCGCCGGACAGGCGCGCAGAGCGGACATTGGCATAGAGCCCGCCATCAATACGGCCGGCAGCCTCCAGCAAGGCGGCATTGATGCGGGCATTGCCGCGCACCGTGCTGGCATCGGAAAGGTGGAGGTCTGCTGCGTTGATGCGCAGATTGCCGACGGAGCCTGTAAGGCGGCCATCGGCGAGGTTTGCATCGAAATCACCGCCGACATCGCCTTCAAAGCGCAGGTCTGCGCCCCGGGCGGTGAAATCGCCGCCTACAGGCCCTGTCCAGTGGATGTCGGCGCCCGTCACACGGGCTTCACCGCCAACGGCGCCTTCAAAGCGGACATCTGCGCCCGTGGCGCGCAGCGACCCGGCATTGAGCGATGTCATGGTGATGTCAGCGCCGGTGGTGCGCAGCTCGCCGCCGACATTGCCGCTGACGCGGATATCTGCGCCGGTCAGGCGGGCATCGCCCGTCTCGTTCAGCGTAAGGCGGATATCACCGCCCGAAATGCGCGTACCGTCCTGCGCATGGACCTGTGAGGTGAATGACGCAGGCGAACAGGCCACCAGGATGACGGCCGCCGCAGTGACGGTGGAGAGGAGGAGACGATTTTTCATTTTTCTTACCTCTTGTGATGAGGGACCAACCATATCGAAACTCGATAACATATCGAAACTCGATAAGGAAGTGATTTTTTCGAAAAACGATAAATTTTTGCCGTCTGTCGTTAAATCTCCTGAGAAATTGCGGGTTTGGCCGGGGTAGTTTTTTGTCGTTCCAGCGCCACTGCGTCCGGCAGGATGACGGCGGACCGGACCATTTTGATGAGTCGCCAATATGACTCGTTTCCCCGATCCCGGATTTCACCGGTGCAAACGCCAGCAGGCGGCGTCTCGAAGGGGCGAGGCGCGGCCCACGAATGTGCGGAGCAACTGGGCACCGGCATGCGCCGGTGAAACGAGAGGAAGGGGGAAGCGCCCCTAGTAATGCAGCGCGCGGCCATACGCATCCAGCACGCTCTCATGCATCATTTCAGAGAGCGTGGGGTGCGCGAAGACGGTGTGCATCAGCTCGGCCTCGGTCGTCTCCAGCTGGCGCGCGACGACATAGCCCTGAATGAGCTCGGTCACTTCTGCGCCGATCATGTGGGCGCCCAGGAGCTCGCCGGTCTTCTTGTCGAACACCGTCTTGATGAGGCCCTGATCTTCGCCCAGCGCAATCGCCTTGCCATTGCCCACGAACGGGAAGCGGCCGACGCGTACCTCATGGCCCGCTGCCTTGGCTTTGGCTTCGGTAAGGCCGACAGAGGCAATCTGCGGATGGCAGTAGGTGCAGCCCGGTATTTTGGCCTTGTCCATCGGGTGGACATCGTGACCGGCGATCTTCTCAACGCAAATCACGCCCTCATGGCTTGCCTTGTGGGCTAGCCAGGGCGCACCGGTGACGTCGCCGATGGCATAGAGCCCGGAAACGCCGGTCGCGCCATAGCCATCAGTGACGACATGGCCCCGCTCTATTTTGACGCCCAGCGCTTCCAGCCCCAGATTTTCGACATTACCGGTAATGCCGATGGCGAGAATCACTTTCTCGATCTCGACCGTTTCCGACTTGCCATCGACTTTTATGGTGGCCTTCGCGCCGGACTTGCCCGTCTCCAGCTTTTCGACCTGCGCCTTGGTGAGGATTTTGAGGCCCTGCTTCTCGAAGGCCTTCTTCGCAAACTGGCTGATCTCTTCATCCTCGGCCGGCAGGATGCGGTCCACCATCTCCACCACGGTCACTTTCGAGCCGAGCGTGGAGTAGAAGCTCGCAAACTCCATCCCGATTGCGCCCGAACCAATGACGAGGATGGATTGGGGCAGCGCGTCCGGCACCATGGCTTCCTTGTAGGTCCAGATGGTCTTGCCATCCGGCTCAAGGCCCGCTGCCGGAATGGTGCGCGCCCGCGCGCCTGTGGCGAGGATGACGTGCTTGGCCTCGTGGGTGGAGGATTTGCCGTCCTTGCCCTTTACGACGACTTTGGGGGCCTTGGAGCCTTTTTCCAGCTTTGCCTCGCCCTCGATGACGGTGACCTTGTTCTTCTTCAGCAATCCCGCAACACCGCCCGAAAGCCGCCCGGCCACTTTGCGCGAGCGCTTGACGATGGCCTCGATATCAAAGCGCACATTGTCTGCCTTCAGGCCAAACTCCTCCGCGCGCTGGAAGAGATGGTAGATGTCGGAGGTGCGAAGGAGCGCCTTGGTGGGGATACAGCCCCAGTTGAGGCAGATACCGCCCAGATGCTCGCGCTCCACGACGGCCGTTTTCATGCCCAGCTGGCTGGCGCGTATCGCCGCAACATAGCCGCCCGGCCCGCCGCCAATGACGATGAGATCGAAGGTTTCAGATGCCATGAGCGGCACTCCTGACTGGATTATGCGGCACGCCGCCTAGAGCAACATCGTCACCGGGTCTTCGATGAGCGGCTTGAGTGCGGCGAGGAATTTGGCACCGACCGCGCCATCGACCACGCGGTGATCACAGGTCAGCGTGATTGTCATCACCGTCGCGATGGCCAGCGCATCATTCTTCACCACAGGGCGCTTCTCCCCTGCCCCGACAGACAGGATCATGCCCTGCGGCTCGTTGATGATGGAAGCGAACGACTTGATGCCCATCATGCCGAGATTGGAGATGGAGAAGGTGCCGCCCTGGAACTCTTCAGGCTTCAGCTTGCGTTCCCGCGCACGCGCGGCGAGGTCTTTCATCTCTGACGCGATTTTCGCGAGCCCCTTGGTCTCCGCCTTTTTGATCACCGGCGTGATGAGCCCGCCATCAATCGCGACGGCGACGGCCACATCGGCGTGCTTGTGCATGACCAGCCCCTCATCGGTATAGCTGGCATTGCTTTCAGGCACGCGAATGAGCGCGAGCGCGCAGGCCCGGATCAGCATGTCATTGACCGACACCTTCACGCCTTCTGGCGCCTTGGCGTTCAGTTCGGAGCGCAGCTTCAAAAGCGCATCGAGCTCCAGATCAATGCTCAGCGGGAAGTGCGGCACATCGCGGAAGCTCGCCGTCATGCGGCGCGCAATCGTCTTGCGCATGCCGTCCAGCGGGACGATCTCGTACGTGCCCTCTTCCAGATTGAGGCTCGCCACGCTGATCTTGCCGGGTTCGGCCTTGGCAGGCGCAGAGGCGGATTTCGTTTCGGGCGCGGCGTCTGTCTTAGGCGCCCTGGAGGCGCCTTGCGAGATCGCGGCTTCCACATCGCGCTTCACGATGCGGCCATTGGGGCCGGAGCCCTCCAGATCGCTCAAGTCCAGCCCTTCCTGTTCGGCCATGCGCTTTGCCAGCGGCGAGG
>CAZCEG010000201.1:0-4942 GCA_964497275.1 uncultured Oceanicaulis sp. | reverse complement strand
AGCGTGCTCATGCGTCCGGACGCGTCCCGGATTTCGCCCAGCACCTCGGCAAGCGCCTTTTCAAAGCTATTGGCCAGAGCATTGACGGCCTGACGGCTGTCCTCGATCTGGCGCTGGCGGGCGCGGTCAGCTTCGGCCAGACGCCCCGCTTCGCTGCTGGCGGCCTGCGCCTCGGCAATGGCTTTGTCGGCCCCGTCGAGCGCGGCCACGATGCGCGCGCACAGCCAGATCAGCGCCGCTGTCTGGAAGACGACCACCACGGCGTGGAAGACCACGCGCAGGAAATCGCCCCCGTCAGGAAACACCGCGAAGGGCAGCACGAAGTTGAAGGACAGATGGTGCACCGCCGTCACTGCGGCCGCGGCCAGAATGGCGCGCCAGTCGCACAGCAGGGTTGCAGCCGCCAGCGCAGCAAAGAACACCATGTGCATGTCGATCTGCCAGCTGGTACCCGATGCCAGCCAGGTCAGTGCTGCAGGAAAGGCGACGAGCGCACTGGCAAGCGATAGCCGCGTTGCCAGAGATTGGGACGCTGAACGCCAGACCGCAAAGCAGGCGCCCGCCACAAGCGCGAGGAACGCCGTACCGGCCAGCAGGCGGTCCGGCGCGGTGAAGGCGGCTATCGCCGCAAACACCGGTATGAGAGCGACAAGAGCGCCAAGCAGCGCGATCTGGGCATGGTGGCGGACCTGTTCAAGACGGGTCATGGGGCTGACTCCAGCGATTGGGCGGAGCGCATGGCGCTGCACCCGGCGGCGAAAACGGGACTGATGACGAGAAGCGCGCCCTGTGCGCGCAAGGCAGACGGACCGCCGTCAGGCATTTTGATGCGCACTGCGTGGCCACCGGCGAGAAGGCGGATGTCGCGCGCGCCAGAGGCTGCCGCTGCAAGATAGGCGTCGGTCGGCGCCGTCCCCGGCGCGAATACGGCAATCGCTTCGCCAGTCTGCGGCGGCGTCAGCATGGCCATGAGCGGCGCGGTCAGAACCGTCGCGATCAGAGCCGCGCACAACACGTTGGCAAGGCCCGCACGGCCCTTTGCGTTCACCTGTGATCTCCCTGCCTTGCGGCCTGCCGGGCGCCTCATGCACCCGTCTGAAAGCTTCGCCCCTCGCGCACATTCCTTCGCCGGACGCGCTTAACAACGCGTTAGCGACGTAGCGCATGCCCGCCCGTGAAAAAATTTTGCAGCGGCCGGGGAACGTCCCGGGGCAGCTGCGCATTGATGGGATGTCTGGCCGGTCCAACTCCCCGCCCCCAACCCTCCCCCCGGACCGGTGCAACAGAGGAAAGACGGATATGAAGACGTTTCTGATCTCTGGCGTGTCTGCCCTTGCGCTTGCCGGTATGGCTCTCGCTGTGCCGTTCGAGGAAGCGGACACCAATGGTGATGGCCAGATCAGCTTTGAAGAGCTGCAGGCCATCGATCCGGCAACGAGCGAAGCCGAGTTTACCCTCTATGACGTGAACCTTGATGGTTTCCTTGATGAGGACGAATACGCGGCCTGGCGTGTTGCCACCCAGCGTGACGCCGAACCGGCCCCGCTCGATGAGCCGCTGATGACGGACGAGCCGCTGGAAGACGAGTTCGAGATGCCTGAGCAGGATGATGCTGACGCATACGAGCCGTCCCTGCAGAAGTCCCTGACCAAGTCCGACGATCATGGTGATGACGCGGAAGACAAGGACAAGGACGAAGAGCGTGACGGCTATGGCGACGGTTACGGCTCTGACGACGATGAAGGCGTGTTCGCCCTTCTCGCCGACGAACCTCCGGCCGATGACTGGAGCGACGAGCACGACGAAGACGGCTCGGAGGACGAAGAGTCCGACGATGATGCCGGTGAAGACGAAGAAGATGGCGGCGAGGAGCGTCCCTGGTAAGGTGTAATCCTCAACGCCGGGCCGGCCCCTCGCTTCCCCTCTCCTCCCCGCCCAATCCCCGGAGACGGGCTGGCGGGGGGTCTGGCCTCTAAAGGCTCGGTGGTACCTCCCGCCGCCACCTGAGCCTCGTAAAGGACCGCTTCCCACCCGAAGCGGTCCTTTCTGCGTTCAGGGCTGTCAGGCCCTTTCAGCCCCAGGGGCCGCCATAGCTTTGCGGCGTGTCGTTTCTGCCCTCGCTCCACGGGCCTTCCTCACCCCACGGGCCTTGCGGATAGCGCCCTGCCCCGCCCAGCTCTCGCAGGCGTGCGATGCGGTTGGCGGTCGAGGGGTGGGTGGAAAACAGATTGTCCGCACCCTGCCCGTTCAGCGGATTGATGATGAACATGTGGGCGGTTGCCGGATTGCGCTCCGCCGCCGGGTTCAGCGTGGCGCGCGCCCCGCGCTCGATCTTTTCCAGCGCATTGGCAAGCCAGACAGGCTGGCCACATATCTCGGCGCCCACACGATCCGCCTCATACTCACGCGAACGCGAGATCGCCATCTGGACCAGAGCCGCTGCCATCGGCGCAAAGATCGCCAGCGCAATCGCACCGATCAGCCCGCCGGGCCCGCGATTGCCCCCGAAGAACAGCGCAAAATTCGCCAGAAAGCCGATGGCACCAGCGAGCGTCGCGGTGACTGTCATGGTCAGCGTGTCGCGGTTCTTCACATGCGCCAGCTCATGGGCCATCACGCCCATCACTTCCTCACGGCTAAGCCGGTTCAGAAGCCCCGCCGTGGCCGCCACCGCCGCATTGTTGGGGTCGCGCCCCGTGGCGAAGGCATTGGGCTGGGGGGTATCGATCACATAGACGCGCGGGCGCGGCATGTTTGCCCGGTCGGCCAGCGCGATCGTGTCTTGTGCGAACCGGCGCAGGGCAGGGTTCGGCTCATCCGGCGTGATCTCGCGCGCGCCATGCATGGACAGCACCATCTTGTCGCTGTTCCACCACGCAAACACGTTCATCGCAGCCGCGACGAGGAAGGCGATGCCCGCCCCGCCCGGACCGCCAATCAGATAGCCGACGCCGATGAAGAGCGCTGTCAGCGCCGCCAGCAGCAGGAAGGTACGCAGCGTGTTGAACGTCATCGGATTGCCTCATGACATGCGGGGAGGATTGGCCTTGCGGCCGAATGTTCCTAGATATCTGGTATGACCGGAAGCGACCTGCAAGATAGACCTGAAAAGCCGCTCAGCGAGGCGGCCAAACGCGCACTCGCCGAGGCCGAAGCGCGGCGCAAGGCGGCGCAGGTGACGGAGCTGCCCGAAGAGCTCGGCGGACCCAAAGGCCCCGAACCCACGCGCTATGGCGACTGGGAGAAAAAGGGCATTACAAGCGATTTTTGAGGGGGTTTGGGCCTGATCCCCTGCCTATGCCGGCTGTCATCCTCCGGCCGCGTAGCGGTCCGGGGGAACCATGCCTGCAACGCCGCCGCTAGCACTCAATTTTCAGGCATGGGTTCCCCGGATGGCAGACGCCACCGGGGAATGACACCTTCTGACATCGATGTTCTTCCGCGTCATTTAAGGCCGCAGCGCAGCACAGAGCCGGAACCCAGTGATAAAAACCTGGGTTACAGATAGCCCTTTGGGCTTCTGGAATGACGCGAGGCGAGGCGGGTTGGTCCACCTGCCCGTCCATCTGGCGAGCCTCGCCGACCCATCTTGAGAAAGGAATATAATCCGCTATCATAAGGCAATGCGGATTATTATCGTTCTGTTAAGCATTCTGACCGCGCCGATGGCGCAGGCCCAGCGCGTCATCCCCGGCCCGCTGGAGGCAGAGGTGCTGCGCGTGATCGATGGCGACACCATAGAGGTGCGCGCCTTTATCTGGCCGGGTCATAGCGTGGAAACGCGGGTGCGCCTCGCCGATGTCGATGCGCCGGAGATCCGCCGGGTGCGCTGCGAGGCAGAGCGTGAGGCGGGCTTTGCCGCCAAGGCCTTCGTCGAAGCCCTGCTGGCGGGCGAGAATGTCCGCGTGGGCCTTATGGCCATCCGGCCGGACAGTTTCTGGGGCCGCGTAGTAGCGCAGATGGCCTTGGCAGACGGGCGCGATCTCGGCACACTTCTGATCAGCGAAGGCCATGCCACACCATTCTCCGCACGCGGCGGCTGGTGCCCGTCTCTGGAAGCGGCCCGTGAGGGCGATCAGGAGGCGGCGGCGAGCCGTTCCTGACGGCGCTTCTCGGCGCGCTCCCACGCTTTTTCGTGGAAATAATAGGCGACCGTCTGCACGGCAGGCTCAATGAGGCCGATGGCCAGCGCGGCGCGCCAGTCCCATGTCAGCAGGAAAGCCACACTCATCGCCACGACAAGGTGCATCACCGCATAGGTGATGGCCTTGGCCTTGTTGCGCGAGGGTTTGAGCAGAGCCAGAAAGCCGGGCGCAGAGGGCCGGCCATCTTCCAGCGTGCCATTACGCTCAAGCAATAGTTTCAAAAAGGCAGACATGCCTCGCCTCCGGCTTTGTCCCATAGGATATGGTTCTGCTGCCGCGATGCACAATGGATTATTTCTATCGATGTCAGAGCCTGTATTCAGCCGGGCGTGACGAGGGGCTTGTCCCCGCCCAGCGCCAGCACAGCGCCTGCCAGATAAAGCGAGCCGCAAATCACGATGCGCGGGGCCTCGAACAGATGGCAGGCATCGTGCACCGCTTCGCTGATCCCGGCCGCCGTCTGGGCGAAGAGCCCTGCCTTGCGGGCGCTGTCGGCGGCCTCCTGCGCGCTCATCGCGCCTTCACGGGCCTCAAACCCGGACACCGTGATCACGAGCCCTGCAAGGCCGACAAAGGGTTTGAGGAAGCCTGCTGCATCGCGCCCGGCGGAAAAGCCGCAGATCAGCACCAGAGGGCGCTCTACCTGCGTTTCCAGCTCGCCAAGGCTCGCGGCCAGCGCCTCACCGGCGGACGGGTTATGCCCGCCATCGAGCCACAGCTCAGCTCCGGCGGCGCGGGCAATATCGCTCAAAGTTCCGTCATTGAGGCGTTGCAGGCGGGCAGGCCAGCGCACCGTC
>CAZCEG010000200.1:0-4994 GCA_964497275.1 uncultured Oceanicaulis sp. | reverse complement strand
ATCAGGTAATAGCCCGCGCTCGCTTGAGCGCCGCCCGCTTCCAGGCGGCGTTCGCGTATGAAACCGGATTTTGTCACAGGGACCAGGCCCCATGAGCGATATTGTTGTTTCCGTCGATGTGCGTGATCGCACCGGCACTGGTGGCGCCCGCGCTGCGCGCCGCGAAGGTCTTGTTCCCGGCGTCCTCTATGGTGGTCCGCGCGGCCCGGTGCCGATCAGCGTGAAAGCCAATGAGCTGCGCAAGGCCATCAATACCGGCAAGCTGATTGCCCAGATGGTTGACCTTGAGCACAAGGGCGAGCGTCAGCCGGTCATCGCGCGTGACATCCAGTTCGATCCGGTCACGGATGAGCCGCTGCACATCGACTTCTACCGTGTGGAAGAAAACTCCATCATCACGCTGAACGTGCCGGTGCACTTCTTCAATGACGAGAAGTCTCCCGGCCTGAAGCGCGGCGGTGTGCTGAATGTGGTGCGCCACGACATCGAAGTGCGCTGCAAGGCGGGCAATATTCCGCACGACATCAAGGTGGACCTCACCGGTTTTGATATCGGCGATTCCATCCACATCTCCTCGGTCACCCTGCCGGAAGGCGTGAAGCCGGTCATCACCAATCGCGACTTCACCATTGCGACCGTTCAAGGCTCGCGCGCGGTCATCGAAGATGCCGTCGAAGGTGAAGCTGAGGGCGACGACGAGGGTGACGAAGAATAGTGCGCCAGCCTGCCTCTGAAAGGCAGGGCCATGACAACGGGAAAGGCGGCGCGGGGCATCCTGCAGCCGCCTTTTTCATGACCGCAACGAGGGGCGAGTAGCCGCCATGCTGATCATCGCAGGCCTTGGTAATCCGGAAAGCCGGTATCTGAAGAACCGGCATAATGCCGGCTTCATGGTGGTGGACGCCATTGCCTCTGCGCACGGGTTTGGCCCGTGGCGCGAGAAGTTTCAGGCCGCTATCAGCGAAGGCATGGTCAACACGATTGCAGGACCGAAAAAGGTGCTGCTGATGAAGCCGCTGACCTTCTACAATAATTCCGGCCTTGCCGTGCGCGCAGCGGCCGAGTTCTACCGCGTGGGGCCGGAGGCGATCACGGTCTTCCACGACGAGCTTGATCTGGCGCCCGGCAAGTTCCGCCTGAAAGCCGGCGGCGGGCATGGCGGCAATAACGGCATCCGCTCCATCGCGGCCCATGTCAGCGCGGATATCCGCCGTGGCCGTATCGGCATTGGTCATCCCGGCGACAAGAACCTTGTCACCAACTATGTCCTCTCAGATTTTTCCAAAGCCGATCTCGACTGGTTCGAGCCGCTAAAAGACGCGATTGCGCGCAGCTTTCCGCTGCTGGCGGGGGGTGAGTTCGATGCCTTCCAGACGCGCGTGACGCATCTGGCCCCTGCGCCCGGCGGCAACAGCGAAGCCTGACTTCCCGGCGGCCCGCAAGGACGGTATCCTTGGCCTCATGAGCTTTGCTTTCCTCATCGCAAGCCTTGCACTGCAGGCCGCCACGCCCCCCGAACCCGGCGCGGTGCTGGAGCGCGATACGCCCTATATCCACCCCGGTGCGGGTTTTTATCTGACCCTGCCCCAAGGCTGGCAGTTCATCCCGTTTGAGGATGGATCCGGCGTCGTACTGCTCAGTGCCGAGCTCGATGCGCGGCTGGAGGCTTCTGCGCTGGCCGCTGAAGCGACTGGCGTGCCGGGCCTTCCTGATGACAGCGTCGATGCCCTGATCCTGCGTCTTGATGGCCCCGGCTTCAATCCGGGCGCGCGCACGCGGGTGCCGCTGGTGGTCGCCAGCGAGGGTAGCGGCGCACCCGCCCGCACCGGCGATGTGGAAGCCCTGACCTATACCGGACGCAGTGAGGAGCGGCGCTGGAGCGGGCTTGCCGTCACGCGCTGCGGGGCGGACTATGTGCTGGCCGCCGAAGCGCCAGAGCGCCAGTTCGAGGCGGTAAGGCCGGTCTTTGAAGCGCTCACCCGCAGCTTTGCGCTGGAGCTGGTGGGCGGTGCCGATTTTCCCTGCGGCGGGCGTTAGTCTGGTCAGGCAACCTGATTTGCGATATAGGTTGCCTCATGACGCTGAGCATCAAGGACCCCCAAACCGATGCGCTCGCCCGCAAGCTCGCCGAGCTTAAAGGCCAGACGATCACTGATGCCGTACGCGCTGCGCTGGAGGCAGAGATTGCCCGCGCTGAACGCGGTGAAGCCGCGCGTCAGGAGCGCATCCGGGCGCTGGTGGAGCGTGTTGCGGCCGGGATGGAGGGCAGCGGGCACTCGCTGGACCATGGCGATCTCCTCTATGACGAGATCGGCCTGCCCAAATGATCGTGGACGCTTCTGCGATCCTCGCCATTGTGCTGCGTGAGGCTGAGGGGCCTCTATTCCTTGACCGGATCGTCGCCGATCCGAGGCCCAAAATCTCGGTCATCAACTGGATGGAAATTGCCATCCGCGTCGAGCGGCAGGGCGTGCCCGACAGTGTGGCCGCGTTCGACAGCCTCGTGGAGGAACTGGGTCTGGCATTGATCCCGATTGATGCAGAACAGGGAGCCATCGCGCGGCGGGCCTACCGGCAGTACGGCAAGGGCTCAGGCCATCCGGCCCAGCTCAATCTTGGTGACTGCTTTGCCTATGCGCTGGCAGTCAGCACCGGCGAACCGCTGCTCTTCAAGGGTGAGGATTTCGCGCACACAGACGTGATGCGCGCCTGACAACACCCGCTCCATTGACGCTGGACCCACACGCGTCTAACCCCACGCCAGCTTATCTCTCAGCGCGAGCACGGGTGCGTCCATGGGTTTCAAATGCGGTATTGTCGGCCTGCCGAATGTAGGCAAATCGACGCTGTTCAACGCGCTTACCCAGACCGCCGCCGCGCAGGCCGCGAACTATCCGTTCTGCACGATCGAGCCGAATGTCGGCGATGTCGCCGTGCCGGAGCCGCGCCTCGAAAAAATCGCGAAGATCGCAGGCTCTGCGAACATCATTCCCGCGCGGATGAGCTTTGTGGACATTGCAGGCCTTGTGAAGGGCGCAAGCCAGGGCGAGGGGCTTGGCAACCAGTTTCTGGCCAATATCCGCGAGGTCGATGCAGTGGTGTACGTGCTGCGCTGCTTCATCGATGACGACGTAACGCACGTCGCGGGCAAGGTCGATCCGCTCGCCGATTTCGAGACGGTCGAGACCGAGCTGATGCTTGCCGACATGGAAAGCCTCGAAAAGCGCCGTGCCAATGTCGAGAAGAAGGCCAAGTCCGGCGACAAGGACGCCAAGGCGCAAATCGGTCTCATCGATCTGGCGCTGGAGCAGCTGCGCGAGGGCCGCCCTGCGCGCTTTGCCGAGGTGCCCGAGGATCAGCGCCGCGAGTGGCGCATGCTGCAAATGCTGACCTCCAAACCTGTGCTGTTCATCGCCAATGTCGATGAAAGCGATGCAGCCACCGGCAATGCCATGAGCGAGGCGGTGGAAAAGCGCGCGGGCGAGGAAGGCGCGATCTGCGTTGTCATCTCGGCCAAGATCGAGGCGGAGCTGGCGCTGCTGGAGGCTGATGAGCGGGCCGAATATCTCGAATCGCTGGGGCTCACCGAGCCCGGCCTCAACCGCCTTATCAAGGCGGGTTATGACCTTCTCGACCTGCAGACCTATTTCACCGCCGGGCCGAAAGAGGCGCGCGCCTGGACCATCCGCAAGGGCTGGAAGGCTCCGCGTGCGGCCGGTGTGATCCATGGCGATTTTGAAAAGGGCTTCATCCGCGCCGAAACCATCGCCTATGACGACTATATTTCCCTCAATGGCGAGGCGGGTGCCCGTGAAGCGGGCAAGCTGCGTCAGGAGGGTAAGGAGTACGTGGTGCAGGACGGCGATGTGATGCTGTTCAAGTTCAACGTCTAGCGCGGCCTCAGGGGCTGGCAAGGCGCGGCGCGTGCGCTAGCTTGGCTGGCAGACAGGAGCCGGGGAGCGTCCATGAGCTATTGCACCATCACCTATTCGGTGTCCGACCATATCGCGCTTTTGACGATGCACCGGCCCGAAGCGATGAACGCCTTCACGCGCGAAATGGGCGAGGAGATGGCCGCAGCTTTCGACGCAGCCGACGCCGACCCGGACGTGCGCTGCGTGATCGTGACCGGCGCCGGCAAGGCGTTCTGCGCAGGGGCCGACTTGTCGCTCGGCGCAGAGACGTTCAATGCGGTATCGCAGGCCGCCGCCAGCGGTGAGCTTAACGAGACCGATCCCAAATGGCGCGATTTTGGCGGATTGCTGAACCTGCGCATCTTCAACTCGGCCAAGCCCGTGATCGCGGCCATTAATGGCTCGGCTGTCGGGATCGGCGCCACGATGATCCTGCCCATGGATATCCGCATCGCCGCTCAAGGGGCCAAGATGGCCTATCCCTTTACCAAGCGCGGGATTTCGTGGGATGGCTGCGCAAGCTGGTTCCTGCCGCGCGTGGTGGGCATAGAGACGGCGCTGGACTGGGGCCTGACGGGCCGCACGTTTCTGAGCGAGGAGGCCTTCGAGAAGGGCCTCGTGAGCGAGCTGGTACCGGCAGACAGGGTGCTGGAGCGCGCCTATGAGCGTGCCCGCCTGATCGTGGAGACGGCTGCCCCGGTATCGGTCTCGATGAACCGGTATCTGGCCTGGCAGATGCTGGCCGCAACACACCCTATGGAGGCGCACCGGCTCGAAAGCCGGGCGATATTGCGCCGGGGCATGAGCGCGGATGCGCGCGAAGGCGTGATGAGCTTTCTTGAGAAGCGCGCGCCCGCCTTCCCCGGCCAGATGCCCGCCGACCTGCCGCCCGGCTGGCCCTATCGCTCAGATCCGGAGTATTGAGACGCCATGACCCAGGACAGCCCATCATCGCAAAGCGGCCTTGTGCGGCGCATCCTGCTCTGGAGCCTGCCGTTTGATCTGGGCCTTGTGGCGCTGATCATCGTGCTGGCGGTGGGCTGGGAGCTGTGGACCGGGATCGGCTTTGTCATCGCTGGC
>CAZCEG010000199.1:3596-4997 GCA_964497275.1 uncultured Oceanicaulis sp. | reverse complement strand
ATCCAAAGGCGCTTGGATTGGAAACGCCGGCCCACCGTCACGGCTGCTCATCATCGCCTCCCCTGCTGGCAGTGGTGGAGAGGGCCAGCCGCGCGTTGGTCATGGCCTCGTCAAGGTCGTACACGGCACCGCAGTTGGTCCGAATGACGGCCCCAAGACGTGCGGGGTGACGCGACAAAAACGGCCCTTCAGGACGATTTTCGCCGTTCCACCCGGCGACCATTTCGCGCACGCCAGACAGTGCTTTTGCATTCACGAGAGCGGACAGCGCCGCCTCAAGCTGTGCTTCCCGCTCTGTGCGTACCGGGTCGTGTAGGCCGCGCATGTTGGATAGGGCGGCGAGGCACCGAGACAGGCACGCCGCGTGTTGGTCGGGAGTGGTTATCGCCCGCCCTTCGATATCGGCAAGCGCCCACGTCAGACATGCCTCAAGTTCGGCCACTCGGCGCTCAAGCTGTGCTTCCCGCTCGGTGCGTGTCGGATGGTTCAGGTAGGGGCTGGTGGCGGTCATGCCGCACCCCCAAGCCCATCACGGGCGATCTTGACCATCCGCTTGACGGTGGCGTTACCGTTGGGGGTGTCTTGGGCGATGATGGCCTCAAGCGCGTGGCGTTGGCGCATGATTTGCAAGCCAGCCCAGCTTTCCGCCGGCACATACCCAAGCCTGCCGGCAATCCAATCCATCAGTCGATTCATGTGTATGTCCTCCATTAGAGGGTGCGTAGCGATGCGAAGCGTCGCGCTGCGGAGCGTCGCGATGCGACGGGTTCGTGTCTTGCCCGAAATGCGCCCCCGGCTGCCGCATTCAGCGCCGGGGGCAGTTTCAGGGAGGCATCACCGGGGCGAGGGATCCCGCCGGGGTGATGTCGATATATCACCATGCGTGAGCGGCGTTGTCCAGCATAAAAATCACGATCAGTGAGATTTTTCTGTTGCGGCATTCGTCAGTCTTGGCATACTTGAGGCATGGAACACGTCATTGCTTGGTTGGATCAAGAGCGGGGCCGGCGGATTAAGCTCGCTGCTGCTCTTAACATCGTACCGCACGCCATTTCTAAGTGGCAGCGGGTGCCTGTTGAGCATGTTCTCAAGATTGAGAAGCTGACGGGAATTCCCCGATGGAAGATCAGGCCCGACATTTACCCAAGGGAGGATGCAGCATGATCGCCATACTCACCATGCTCTGGATCGCCGCCACGGTGGCTTTCTTCGCTCTGGTCCTCTGGTCGTCTATCGGCCCGCGTGTGAAGGAGTGGCTGTGATGCAATACAGAATTTTCCGCGACCAGTGCAACGCCGGTACCGCCCTCAAGGCCGTAGGGGGTGCGTGATGCAGGACGCATCTGAAACGATCCACTGCATCCGCTGCGACATGACATTTAACGTCGAGCCATACCCTCTC
>CAZCEG010000199.1:0-3586 GCA_964497275.1 uncultured Oceanicaulis sp. | reverse complement strand
CACCGCTGCCCGGAATGCCTTGGCCGGTTCTTTTCGTCGGCTCCCAAGGGCCATTTCCGCGCCCGCGTGTCGGTCGAGCCGGAGAACATCAGCACAATCCCGCAAGGAGTCTGACCATGCAGACCTTCCGAGACATCGTGTACGCGGCTGGCATTACAGGCGCGCAGATCGAGCGCAAGCTTGGATTCAGCAAAGGCTATGTAGGCGAGCGCCTTAGATCCCGCAGGCAATTCAAGTACGCCGAAATAGAGGCCATCGCCGCAATGGTCGGCAAGCCTGCGATGGAACTGTACGAACTGCACGTCAGGGAGTTTTACGAGGCCGGTCTGGCGGATGATCGCCGCAAGATCAATCCGGTCTGGACCGACGACCAGGATGATGCTCTACGCCGATATGCCGAAAGCGGCATGACCATACCGGCGGCAGCGAAAGAGCTTGGCCGATCCTATCCAGCCACGCGCGCACGGGCTGATAAGCTTGGCCTGCGTTTCGTGATGGCGGAAAACGGCGAAGCCCGCGAAATGATGCAGCAGGGCTATGACGCATCCCGCCCGATTCAGATTGCCGATGAGGACGCCATAGCCGCTCTCTACGCAGGCCGCACCTATGGCGGCGATACCAGCAAGCCCGGCACCCGCAACCCGGTATTCATGCCCCATCGTGGCATGCCAATCCGCAGCACCAGCACGGCGCAAATGTGTGTGGAGTTCGCGCGATGACCGAGGAAACCCGCGCCGCCCCTCTCGACGGTGTTGCCATGATAGCCGAGGCCATCACCGAACACTATGGCGAGCAATGTTCCGAGTATGAGCCGGGATGCCCCTGCTGCGATGTATGGGCCGCATTCCGCAAGGCGTTTCCAGAGTGGCAGCCGAAGCCATGAACCGCCCCGAACAGGCAATACAGCGGTCCTGCGTCGATTTCCTCCGGCAGTGTGCGCCGCATGGTCTGGCGTGGACAGCGATCAACCCGGTTCCCGCCAAGAGCAAAGCCGTAGCTGGCATATCCAAGGCGATGGGCATGCAGGCGGGTATCCCTGACCTGCTGATGGTCTGGAAAGGCCGCGCGATCTTCGTCGAGTTTAAGGCACCGGGCGGCAGGCTGTCGCCAGCGCAGCGCGATTGCCAAGCCGGGCTGATGCTGGCCGGCGCGCTGGTCCACACGGTCAAGAGCCTGGATGAATTTGCCGACTTCCTACAGGTCCTAGGCATCCCCATTCAAGCGAGGGTTGCGGCATGACGATGCTTGCGCGGAGTTTCGACAGCCCGCTCCGCGCGGTTCAGAGCACTAAAAGCGGGCTGTCGAAGATCAAGGAGATCGTGATGAAGTTAATGGATATTGCAAAAGGCGGCAAGTCGGCTGTCTCTGGAGACAATGAGCCGTCGCATCTTTCTGGCGACTTCCGGAAAAAACTTCGGTGGCTGATTCAGTCTCCGCCCGAAAATTATACGATGTTCATGCAGGTCACGCCGTCGATGGCGGCCATCATGATGGAACGCAACGCCGATACGGAATGGCAGAACCGCCCGCAATCCACGTCTGCAATACGTCGCTACGCAGAAAATATGCGGCGCGGATGGAAATTCACCGGCGACACGATTGTTTTTTCTAAGTCTGGTCGTCTGTTGAATGGTCAGCACCGCCTTCAGGCGTGCCTGGCGAGCGGCTGTTCGTTCCCAACCCTGGTCGTGTTCGGTGTTGATGACGAGGCATTTGCCTACATGGATGTGGGGACGCGCCGGACGGCGGCGCATATCTTCGCCATCAACGATGTGCTGAATTACAACACGGCCGCCAGCATCGCCCGCGTCCTCTACTATTATGACGGATCGCGGGCATGGGATGGTGTGCTTGGCAGCGTCGAGAATGACGAACTTTTCGAGTTTTATTGTGCGAACGCCCATGCCATTCAGGCATCTATCTCTGTTGCCAGAGCCTTTGCTGACGAGGGGCTTCTGGCTCCGCAATGGGCAGGCTTCGCGCACTGCATCTGCTGGCGTCACAACCAGAAAATGGCCGCTGAGTTCTTTAGCACCGTTTCCACAGGGCTGGGGCTTTTGTCTACATCAGACATCAGGTTCAAGCTGAGGAAGCGCCTTCTGGATGGCAGCCGCAGCGAGGCTCAAAAGCTAAGCCCGCTCTATGCTGCGGCATATACTATTCAGGCATGGAATGTGTACAGGGGCGCGCCAGACCGCAGCTTCTTCAAGTGGCGCGGAGATCGGTCTCCCAACGCAGCCTTTCCGAGGGCTATCTGATGGAGACCGAGCACATTCTTGTCGAGGATATTCATGTCATGCCATTCGACCTCGAACGCCAGCACAACATTCTGTTAGGCCGCTCCAACTGCCGCGATGCCGTAGCAAAGCGCAGCCGCCGCTATGTCGAGATTCACCGCGCCCTGATCGCGGAGATCGTAGCCCGCCGCAAGCCCCTGTTGCCCATAGTCGAGAGGATGCACGCAGAGGCTGATGCAGAGAGGTTGGCAGCATGAGTATTGAGCAATACAGAAATTTCATCGCCAGCAAGGCGCATCATGTCAGCCGCAAGGGGTTTTCGGCAAATGACCTGCCCGAAGCTCTTTCCGGGCACCAGCGGCATATGGTCGAATTTGCGTGCGAGATAGGGTCTGCCGCCTGCTTTTATGACACCGGCCTCGGCAAGACGTTTATTGAGCTTGCTTATGCTGATCAGGTGCGCCGGCACTCCGGAAAGCCGGTCTTACTGCT
The DNA here is from genome assembly GCA_964497275.1 of uncultured Oceanicaulis sp. Lineage (GTDB taxonomy): Bacteria > Pseudomonadota > Alphaproteobacteria > Caulobacterales > Maricaulaceae > Glycocaulis. Next base: position 857 of record CAZCEG010000199.1, on the reverse strand, counting down.
GGCACCGTTGGCGGTGGGACATCAGACAGCGCGCGAAGCCGGAAAGTTCGGGATTGATGGCGCGGCCTATGTCAGCGAGCCGGGGCAGGTCAAGCCCGGCATGATCGCGGTCACGAATTACGAGCGCATGAAGCTGTTTCGGCCTTCCGATTTCGGCGGCGTCGTTATTGACGAATCCAGCATCATGAAGTCGTTTACCGGCGCGACAACGCGGGCACTGATATCTGCTTGGAATAACCACGAATACCGCCTTGCCTCCACCGCCACACCAGCGCCTAACGATCATATGGAGCTAGGCCAGCACAGCCAGTTTCTTGGCGTGATGGATAGCAACGAGATGCTTTCCCGCTGGTTTATCGCGGACCAGTCGCAGATGGGCCGATATCGCCTTAAGGGCCATGCGGTAACCCCGTTCTGGCGTTGGGTTGCGTCTTGGGCGCGGGCCGCCACTCGCCCGTCAGATGTTGGGCAATATTCGGATGCGGGATACGATCTCACGCCATTTGTCATGCGGCGGCATGTCGTTGAAACTGATATTTCCATCGGTGCGCACGACACGCTTTTCCGTATCCCGGACATGTCCGCGACATCAATGCACCAGGAAAAGCGACTGACTGTTGAGGGGCGCGCGCGTGTCATTGCTGACCTTGTTGCAGCGCAGCCTGGCGAACCTTGGATCGTCTGGTGCGATACCGACTATGAGGCTGACGCGCTTCTCAAGGCGATCCCGGACGCGATAGAAGTTCGCGGCTCACATAAGCCGGAAGTAAAAGAGGAGCGCCTGCTGGCGTTTTCCGAAGGCCGGGCGCGCGTTTTGATTACCAAGCCCAAGATCGCCGGGTTCGGTCTCAATTGGC
>CAZCEG010000198.1:0-5014 GCA_964497275.1 uncultured Oceanicaulis sp. | reverse complement strand
CGCTGATCGCGCTGACGGCAGGCAGGGACAGCACGCTTGCCAAGGCCGCCGATCACGTCCTCCTCATCCCCAACGCGCCAGAAGCCGCAGGCGAGACCCGCGCACCGACCACCTCCACCACGCTTATGATGGCCTATGGCGACGCGGTGGCCGTAGCCCTCATCGAGGCGCGCGGCTTCACCGCAGCCGATTTTGCCACCTTCCACCCAGGCGGCACGCTGGGCGCGGCCTTCCTGAAAGCCAGTGACCTGATGCATACCGATGCGCCGCTCGCGCGCGAAGGCACGGCCATGTCAGAAGCCCTGATCACGATCAGCACCAAGGGGTTTGGCTGTATCGGCATCACCGACGCAACCGGCACGCTAACCGGCATCATCACCGATGGCGATCTGCGCCGTCACATGTCACCGGACCTCACCTCGCAGGCCGTGGAAGCGGTGATGACCCGCGCGCCCATGACCATCCGCCCTGACGCGCTGGCCGCCGATGCGCTGCGCCAGATGACGGCGGGCAACCGCAAGATACTTGCCCTGTTCGTCTGCGACGAAGCGGGCAAGCCACTCGGCATACTGCATATCCACGACCTGCTTCGCGCCGGTGTCAGCTGACCACTTCAGGTGCCATGCTTGATTTTGATCTGCAGGAATGGTTCCTGCCCTGCCATCGCCGACACGGATCCACGATCTCAGACGGAAGACTGATCATGACCGAAACCCTGCGTCCCCGCGCCGACCTCACGCCCAATAGCTGGGATTTCGAGACGCAGGCGCTGGTAAAGCCTACCGGCTTTCGCGAGTACGATGCGCGCTGGTGGTTCGGTCATCCGGGTTCGGACAAGGCCCCTGAGCTGAACCTTAACGGGGTGCAGGCGCTTGGCCTTGGCCTCGGCACGCTGATGCACGAGTTGTCCGTGCCGCCCCATATCGTGACAGGCCACGATTTCCGCAGCTACTCGCTGTCGGTGAAGCAGGCGCTGGAAGTGGGCCTGATGCAGGCCGGGATCACCGTGCACGATATCGGCCTTGCCCTTTCGCCGATGGCGTATTTCGCGCAGTTCGATCTTGATGTGCCGGCCGTAGCCATGGTCACGGCCAGCCACAACTCGAACGGCTGGACGGGTGTGAAGATGGGCGTGGAGCGCCCGCTCACCTTCGGGCCGGACGAGATGAGCCGCCTGAAAACCATTGTGCTCGAAGGCCTCGGGCAGTCCCGCTCCGGCGGCGGCTATGTGCGAGAGCACGGGGTGCGTGAGCGCTACATCAAGGATCTCGTCGGCGATTTTCGCGCCACCCGCCCGCTCAAAGTGGTTGCCGCTTGCGGCAATGGCACGGCAGGCGCCTTTGCGCCCGAAGCGCTGAAAGCCATGGGCGTCGAGGTGATCGCGCTTGACTGCGAGCTTGATCACACCTTCCCGCGCTATAATCCAAACCCGGAAGACATGGAGATGCTCCATGCGCTCGCCCATGCCGTGCGCGAGCATGGCGCCGATGTGGGCCTTGCCTTTGATGGCGACGGGGATCGCTGCGGCGTGGTCGACAATGAGGGCGACGAGATTTTCGCCGACAAGGTCGGGCTGATGCTGGCGCGCGATCTGTCTGCGGATTATCCGGGCGCGACTTTCGTGGTCGACGTGAAATCAACCGGTCTTTACGCCACCGATCCGGTGTTGAAAGCCAATGGCGCGACAACCGACTACTTCAAAACCGGCCATTCCTACATCAAGCGCCGCGCCCATCAGCTAAAGGCGCTCGCGGGCTTTGAGAAATCCGGCCACTTCTTCCTGCAGCCGCCGGTGGGCCGCGGCTATGATTGCGGGCTGACGGCGGCGCGCTGCGTCATTGCCATGCTCGACCGTAATCCTGACCAGTCCATGGCGGATCTGAAACGCGCATTGCCGGTGAGCTTTGGCTCGCCGACCATGTCGCCCGCCTGCCCGGACGAGGTGAAGTATCAGGTCGTGGACCGGATCATCGCCAGTTTCGAGGCCAAGAAGGCGTCAGGCGAGAAAGTCGCCGGGCGCACAATCGCCGACATCAACACCGTCAATGGCGTGCGCTTCACCTTCGCTGACGGGGCGTGGGGCCTGATCCGCGCCTCGTCCAACACCCCCAATCTGGTGGTGGTGGTGGAGAGCCTCACGTCCACGGACGATGTGCGCGCGATCTTCGGCGCCATCAAGGACGAGCTGGCGCGCCACCCCGAGGTCGGCGCGTTCGATCAGGAGCTCTAATCGGCGAGGCTTCCCAGGGTGAACAGCGTCACCCGGATCGAGATCGACCGGGATTCGCCGAGATTCCCGATATCGAAGTCGCGCGTGTCATAAACGATGCGGATATCGGTGCACTCATCGCGATAGATGAGGCTCAGATCCTGACGGCGCGTTATGCCACGGCCCAGATCGCGCGTGCCGCGATAGCCGAGATACCAGTTCTCGGCGAGCTGCAGGCTGCCGCGCAGGGTTACCGATTCGCGCACCGCTGTTGCCGTTGTTGCATCATCGTTGAGCGAGTAGGTGACATTGGCCGACACACGCCAGATGGACACGTTGGAATACAGGTCGATCCGGTTGGCCTCGCCGGTCGGGCCGTCCAGACGCGTCTGCGCACCAAAATCAAACATATTGCCAAAATTGACGTCGATATTGGCGACCCAGTCGGATTCTGACTCGACCAAACCCGAGCCGGGGCCAAACGTGGCATCGCCATCAATCCGGTAGCTGCGCCCGGCAAAGGCGGTCACGTCCGGCAGGCTGGCCACCGACGAATGGAAGCTGGCGATAAGGCCGGTATTGACCCGCGTGCCCTCTTCCCAGAGGTCAAACCCGTTGGACCGGTTGCGGGAGAACAGATTGGTCGCGTTAAGCTCCAGACCCTGACTGTCTTCGCCCGGCGCAATGGCGTTGGCATTCACGCTGGACGAGGAGACGAGCTGGATACGCGGTGCCAGCACGACGTCACCAAGCTCGCCCGGCCGCACGAAAGGCCAGCTGACATCAACGCCCGCACTGGCAAGGCCGCGGTCAAACTCGATCGTGTCGGTATTGCCGCCAACCGTCTGTGTGTAGCGGTAGATATCGCCGCGCGCGCTGGCAAACGGGATGGCGCGGATACCGCCGGGCAGGGTTAAGGCGCGTGACCACTCCGCTTCGGCAGTGGCGCGGGCATAATCCTCGCCCTCATCGCGGGTGAACCAGACGCCAGAGGCCTTCAGATTGACCGTGCCGGCCCATTGCGGCACCGGCGCGCGGTATTCAGCTTCCACCAGCGGCGCGATAAAGGGCAGCGTGCTGTCGGCCGCCCGCGAGCGCAGGGACTGGAAGCTGATCGTGGACGCATTGAAGAAATAGCGATCCGTACGGCCCAGCAGCGATATCTCGCTGGGCAGAATGGTCCGGCGGTTGAGGCTGCCGAGCAGGGTGCGCCGTTCTGTCTCGCCCAACAGGCCATAGCGATTGAGGTAAAGCGGATCGCTCACCTGCTGGATGTTGAAGCCCCAGCGCCAGTCCCGGCTGATGTCGAAAGAGCCCGCCGCCATGATGTGGCCGCGCCACTCCCGGTCTCCAAAGCGGCCATCCCGGTCAAACTCGGTTTCATTGGTGAAACTGCCGCGCAGCCTGATCTCGCCTGACCAGAAGCGCCGCCGGTAATCAAACCGCATCAGCGGATTGTAATTGGCCATGTATTTGGGCGCGATCACCACGTCCTGATGGGGTGATATCGCCCAGTAATAGGGCTGCTGGTAGGAGAAGCCGAGCCGGTTGGAGACATCGATGGTCGGAATGAGGAAGCCGGACTTGCGCGGAGCCGACGGATCTGCGTGAGCGAAAACGGGGCTGTAGAGCACCGGCGCGCCCAGCACTTCAAGGCGCGCATCGCGGTAGTAGATCATCTCGGAGTCAGGGTCCTGCGTGACCTCGCTGGCCGCAATGCGCCAGGTGGGCCGGCGCGATCCGTCCTCGCACAGATTGCAGGCCGTATAATAGGCCCGGAAGAGATTGATCATGCCGCTGGGGCGCCGTACGGCGTGGGCAGCCGCCGCCCTGCCGCCATTATCGAGCAGCATCGCAAAGCCGCTGGCCAGCCCCTCACTCCAGTTATTGGCGAGCTCGATCTCGTCGGCGGTCTGGGCCGGGCCATCGCCGTCGTGCAGGCGGACATTGCCGCGCGCAATGACCCTGCCTTCTTCGGTGCGGTACTCCACCTCGTCGGCGAACAGCATGCGGTTGCCGGACTGGATGGCCACATTGCCGCGCGCATAGATGACCGCGTTCTCGCGATCCTGACGGATATCGGCAGCATCGATATAGACAGGATCGTCATTGCGCGCCTGCGCCTCCAGCGCAGCCGGAGCACCGACCGCCGACAAAAGCGCGACAGCCGCGCAAGCCGTCCTGAACGGCAGCCTCATGCCTGACCTGCTCCGATCCTGCCCCTGCAAATCCCTGTTTCGACTCCTAGCCCATCATGCCTGTGGCGTCCATCGGCGCGGCTGTCGGCTCGCGCCCATTGTCACAAACCCTGACCAAGCGTGATAGGCATGCGTCTTGCGTCACCGAAGAGCGCCTGCCACTAACCGGTAAGGACAAGCATCCAGGGAACCCAAGGATCGATGTGCGGCATTGTTGGTGTGGTGGGTCATGACGCGGCTGAGCAGTTCATCCTGGACGGGCTGAGGCGGCTGGAATACCGCGGCTATGACTCTGCCGGCATGGCCGTGATCACGCCGGACGGCGACCTCAAGCGCCTGCGCGCGGCAGGCAAGGTCTCCGCCCTCGCCGATCTCGTTCCGGCAGGCCTTGGCGGGGTTACGGCGATCGGCCATACGCGCTGGGCGACCCATGGCGCAGCCAATGACGCCAATGCGCACCCGCACAAGGCAGGCCGGGTGCTGGTGGTCCATAACGGCATCATCGAGAACTTCAAACCCTTGCGCGAGGAACTTGCCGCTAAAGGGGTAAGCTTCACCAGCCAGACCGATACCGAAGTCGTCGCCCATCTCATCAACGCGGCCCTTG
>CAZCEG010000197.1:3855-5049 GCA_964497275.1 uncultured Oceanicaulis sp. | reverse complement strand
CCAGACCAGACCGGTCAGCCGGGCATCAGGCTGCGCGCTTCTAACTCGTGCTGCGCGCCCTGCCAGGCCTTTCCGGGCATGAAGGCGCATAACGAAATGGACACCCACGCACCCGGCGGGCGGCCGGCGGGCGAATCGCAGAACCGGTCATCGGCGCGCACGCGCGGTGACGAGATTTATGGCGCGATAGACCTCGGCACCAATAATTGCCGCATGCTGATGGCCAAGCGGGCCCATCGGGGGTTTCGCGTGGTCGAAAGTTTCTCCCGTATCGTAAAGCTTGGCGAGGGGCTGGGTGCCAGCGGCTCGCTCTCTGAAGCAGCCATGGACCGCGCCGTGGAAGCCTTGAGCATATGCGCGCAGAAGCTGGAGCGCCGGCGCGTCACCAAGCTGCGCGCGGTCGCCACGCAAGCCTGCCGCATGGCTGATAACGGCCCGGCCTTCCTGGAGCGCGTGCGGCAGGAAACCGGCCTGTCGCTTGATCTGATCAGCCCTGAGGAAGAGGCCCGCCTTGCCGTGCAGGGCAGCCTTGATCTGCTTGATGACAGCTTTGATGCGGCGGTGGTGGTCGATATTGGCGGCGGCTCCACGGAGCTGTGCTGGCTGGATCTTGCCGAGTGGCGCGAGCGCGGCGGCTATCCTGATGCGGGCCGTCCGGGCATTCGCGGCTGGACGACCATTCCGCTGGGTGTCGTCACCCTGTCTGAACGCCTGCCCGAGCCGGACGATATGGACGAGGCCGCACGGCGCGCCTGGTATGAAAGCCTCAAGGCCGAGGTCAGGAAAGAAATGCGCTTTCCCAAGGGCGCGCGCCGGATGCGCCCGCTTTTCGAGCAGGGCCGCGCGCACATGGTCGGCACGTCGGGCACGGTGACCTCGGTAGCAGGCGTGCACCTCAATCTGGTGCGCTATGACCGCAATCAGGTGGACGGGCTGTGGGTGAACGCGGACGATGCGCGCAAGGCCTGCGACCGGCTCTCCACCAAAGATGCGGCAGGGCGCGCGGGCGAGGGCTGTATCGGCACCGAGCGGGCAGATCTTGTGGTCGCAGGCTGTGCCATTCTCGAAGCGGTGATGGACGCCTGGCCGGTGCCAAAACTGCGGGTGGGCGATCGCGGCCTTCGCGAGGGCCTGCTCCTCAATCTCATCTATCCCAAGCGCAAGCGCGGGCGCCGGGGCCGCAAGGCGCGCGGC
>CAZCEG010000197.1:0-3845 GCA_964497275.1 uncultured Oceanicaulis sp. | reverse complement strand
GGACAGGTCGTCCTCCAAGGCGGCGCGGAAGGCCGCAAGGCGCGCGGCCGCGGCAAATCCAGTTCCGGAGCGGCGGCATGAGCAAGTCAGATGGCGGCGCAGGCGATGGGCCCGGCGGCGAGGAAAAGCGCCGCAGGCGGTCAGGTCCGGTAACGGCGGGCGGCAGCGAGCGCGCGGCCAAGCAATTTCACGAGCGGGTGAAGACCGCCAAGAAGCGCAAGGTTTCTTCCCAGCGCTGGCTCGAGCGGCAGCTCAATGATCCTTACGTGCAGCGCGCCAAGGCGGAAGGCTATCGCTCGCGCGCGGCCTACAAGCTGATCGAGCTGGATGAGAAGTTCGGCCTGCTGAAGCCCGGCATGCGCGTGGCAGACCTCGGGGCGGCACCGGGGGGCTGGGTGCAGGTGGCGCTGAAACGCGGGGCAAGCCACGTCGTCGGCATCGACCTGCTGGAGATGGACCATATCGCGGGCGCGACCCTGTTAAAAATGGACTTTACCGATCCCGGTGCTCCCGAAGCGGTAAAGCAGGCGCTCGGCGGGCCTGCCGATATCGTACTGTCCGATCTCGCGCCCTGGACGACAGGCCACAAGAGCACAGATCATATCCGCATTGTCGCGCTAGTCGAGGCGGCCGCCGATTTCGCGCTGGAAACGCTCAAACCCGGCGGCGCGTTCGTCGCCAAAGCCTTTCAGGGCGGTACCGAGAGCGAGATACTCGCCCGGCTCAAACCGCGCTTTGACAAGGTGAAACACGCCAAACCCGCCGCCAGCCGGTCTGACAGCTCAGAGACCTATCTCGTCGCTCTGGGGTTCAGGGGGTAGGCTACCACTCCTCATCGCCTGCAGGATGCCCCCAATGCAACTCAGCGGGTGGCTCGCACTCTTCCATCTGCTGGAAGAGTGGATTGCGTGTGGGGCTGTCAGCGGCTGGCTTATCTGAAAGAGGAGCGGCGGGTATAATCTCGGTCGAGGATTTGGTCATCGTCGCTCTTCCCGGCACTTCGGCGCAAGCTGATCACATTCTATGATTGTTTAGCATTGGCCGATCACGTCCGCCAGCGCAGCGTGGTGGCCTTCACCGGATTGACGAAGCTGCGGCCCTCGGCGCGGGCCTCGCTCAGCTCCTTCTTGATGCGCTGATACCAGACGAAAAGCTGGTCTGCGTCGCGGATCAGCATGCCGCTGGCGCCAAAGGCGAGACCCTTCTGGCGCAGCGCCATGATGTGCACATCCTGCTGCAGGAAGGGCCGGGTGAAGAGCCGGGCGATGGGGCGGATCGCCGTCAGGATCGGCGTGTCCCAGTAAAATACCTGGCGGATAATGGTCTGGCCCGCGTCGATGGGGGTGAGGGCGGTGACGCCCATCACGGTGTGCTTCTCGTTCCAGATCCGCTCGATGCGCAGGCCCGGCAGGCGGAAAGCGATCGACACGCGGATTGATCCGCCAATGATGTTGTAGAGCTTGGAATTGACCGGCGCGTGCGGAACCATGGTGAAGCCCAGCTCGCTCGGCTCATAGCACTTCGCCTTGTCTTTCAGCGTCTTGGAGGTGCGCCAGATCGGGCTCGCATGCACGTAGGGCCCGTGGGCCGGGTCCAGCAGCCCGTAGGCGGCATCATCAATGTGGCAGGGCAAAAGCGCCTCTTCCACGAAACGCACCTTGCCGCCGCCCGGGCCCTCAAATGCCGGGGGCGGGCTGGCGGGTTCGGGGGTGATCGCATCGCCGATGAACACCCAGAGCAGCCCGTCCTGCTCGCACACGGTTACAGGGTCACCCGCCTCATCAATGGCGCTGACGGCGCCGTTATCGTTGCGATGAAGCGTGTGTGCGCTGCCGCATATGCGGGCGCTCAGTGGCTTTTCGCGTTTCAGTTTCGAGGCAGGGGAGGCGACATACCAGTGCCCGCGCAACAAGCCGTCATCCAGCGCGACGGTCACGGCGATATCACGCATGGCACTCCCCCCAATGCATACTGTGCGTTACACAGCATGATGCTAAAAACGGGCGTGCTGCAAGCTGGCAATGCTGTGCCGTGCCACGCGCGCTGAGATAATCTGATCTCGGCCCTGCAGACGGGCGGCGCGCGTGCTACCTTTCCGAGCCCAGCACCGAATCGAGACCAGACCGTCCGCGCGCCCATGAGCTCCATACCCCTTTCCCAGCAGGCTTCCGCCCGCCCGCCCTCCGGCGGGGGAGCGACGCCTGCTTATCTGGCTGGGCTCAATGCCGAGCAGCGTGCAGCCGTTGAAGCCACCGATGGCGCGGTGCTGGTGCTGGCAGGCGCAGGCACGGGCAAGACGCGCGTGCTGACCACCAGGCTTGCCCATATCCTCGCCACGGGCAGGGCGAACCCGTGGGAAATCCTATCGGTCACCTTCACTAACAAGGCGGCGCGCGAGATGAAGGAGCGCGTCGGCGCGATCATTGGCGAGGCGGTGGAGGGCCTGCCCTGGCTTGGCACCTTCCACTCCATCGCAGCGCAGATATTGCGCCGCCATGCCGAGCTGGTGGGGCTGAAATCCTCCTTCACCATCCTCGACACCGATGACCAGCTGCGGCTGATCAAGCAGATCCTGCAGGCTGAAGGCATTGACGAGAAGCGCTGGACGCCGCGCCATTTCGCTTCCCTCATCGATGGCTGGAAGAACCGGGGCATCCGCCCTGAAAAGCTCGGCGAGGAGGACAAGTGGACCTTCGCTGACGGCAAGGCAGGCGCGCTCTACGCGCTCTATCAGGAACGGCTAAAAGTCCTCAATGCCTGCGATTTTGGCGATCTGCTGCTGCACAATCTGACGATCTTCACCGAGCATGCCGACGTGCTGGCGCTCTATCACAAGCGCTTCCGCTATCTCCTCGTGGACGAGTATCAGGACACCAATGTGTGCCAGTATCTCTGGCTGCGCCTGCTTGCGCGCGGGTCTGGCAATCTCTGCTGCGTGGGCGATGATGACCAGTCCATCTATGGCTGGCGCGGCGCGGAGGTGGACAACATATTGCGCTTTGAGAAGGACTTTTCCGGCGCAACCGTGATCCGTCTGGAGCGCAATTACCGCTCGACGGGCCATATTCTGGGTGCCGCCTCCGGGCTCATCAAGACCAATCGAGCGCGCCTTGGAAAGACGCTGTGGACCGATGATGATCCCGGCGAAAAGGTGCAGGTGCGCGGGCTGTGGGATGGCGAGGCGGAAGCCCGCTTCGTGGCGGACGAGATCGAGGCCTTCGTGCGCTCCGGCCGCCGCCATGCCGATACCGCCATTCTGGTACGCGCCTCCTGGCAGATGCGCGCCTTTGAAGACCGCTTCATCATGCTGGGCCTGCCCTACAAGGTCATTGGCGGCCCGCGCTTCTTTGAACGCGCCGAAATCCGCGATGCCCACGCCTATATGCGCCTCGTGCGCTCGCCCGAAGACGATCTGGCTTTCGAGCGGATCGTGAACGTGCCCAAGCGCGGGATTGGCGAGACCAGCGTGCAGAAGATCGCCTCAGCCGCCCGTCAGGCAGGCGTCTCGATGAGCGAGATGGCGGGGCTGATGGTCCAGACCGACGAGATACGCGGCAAGGCGCGCACCGCCTTGCAGGTCTTCCTGCGCGACATGGATCGCTGGCGCGGCCAGCTGGACATGATGCGCCATGACGAGCTCGCCGAGATCATCCTTGATGAAAGCGGCTACACGGCAATGTGGCGCGAGGACAAGAGCCCGCAGGCCGCTGGCCGTCTCGATAACCTCAAAGAACTCGTCCGCTCGATGGGCCAGTTCGATACGCTGGAAGCCTATCTGGAACACGTCTCTCTGGTGGCCGATCTCGATCAGGCAGGCACGGGCGATGAAGTCTCGCTGATGACGC
>CAZCEG010000196.1:0-5050 GCA_964497275.1 uncultured Oceanicaulis sp. | reverse complement strand
GGCTTGCGAGGCATCGGGTGGCAGGTCTCCACGTGGATCCAGCAGCAGGCGTTCGAGCGCCTTGGCCGCGTGATCGCCGAGCATGCCTTCCAGCGCGAGGGCAAGGCCTTTAAGGAGAGCCTCCTCAGCGAAGCGTTTACCCGCCTCGATGTCCGCTCGCCTGAGGCGCTCTACCAGGCGCTGGGAAGGGGTCAGATTACCTCCGCCCAGCTCCTTGATGCGGTCTTCCCCGGCCAGCGCGGGCCGCGCGGCGATGACCCGGGCCAGCGTGAGCTGATCGACGATGAAAAGGCAGCGCTCTATGTGCATGGCGGCGGGCTGACGCCCGGCGTATCGCTGCATTTTGCAAAGTGCTGCTCGCCACTGCCTGGAGACCGGATTGTCGGTGTGGTGCGTGCCGGCACGGGCGTGGAGGTCCACGTGATCGACTGCGAGCGGCTCGCCGAACTTGAAGCCGACGATCCAGATAGCGGCGATAACTGGATCGATCTGAAGTGGACGCCCGAGGCGCAGGCCAATGCCGTCTCCATCGGCCGTGTGCTGGCGACGGTTCGCAATGAGCCAGGCGTGCTGGCCGAGATCGCCGGGGCTGTGGGCGAGGCGCGCGGCAACATCACCAACATCAAGACACTATCGCGCTCGCCGGACTTTTTCGATATGGCGTTCGACATTGAAGTGTTCGACGTGCGCCACCTGTCCAACATCGTGGCTGCGCTGAAAACATGCGACCGGGTGGTGAGCGCGGAACGCGCGCGCTACGAGGAGCGCTGAAATCAGAACCGAAAGGGCTGGCCCATGACTGCCGATGATGTGCTCGACGAATTCCGCGAGGCAGGGGCTCTGCTTGAGGGCCATTTCATCCTGTCGTCCGGCCTTAGAAGCCCGGTCTTCCTGCAAAAGGCGCTCGTCTTCCGCGATCCAGCCCGCACCGAGCGCCTGTGCAAGGCGCTGGCGGAAAAGATCAGGCAAAGCGTGAAGCACCCGCTCACTGCGATCGTCTCGCCAGCTCTCGGCGGCATCATTCCAGGCTATGAGACCAGCCGCCAGATGAGCCTGCCCTTCATGTTCGTCGAGCGCGAGGATGGCGAGTTCCGTCTGCGCCGGGGCTTTGAACTCACTGCCGCCGACCGGGTTCTCATCATCGAGGACATCGTCACAACGGGCCTGTCGTCGCGCGAATGCATTGCGGCTGTGGAGGCGACAGGCGCAAAGGTGGTTGCTCAGGGCTGTCTGGTGGACAGGTCGGGGGGCAAGGCGAGCGTCGGCGTGCCGCTGATTTCGCTCGCGACCGTGGCATTCCCGGCCTATCCGGAAGACGATCTGCCGCCCGAGCTGGAGCGCATTCCGCCCATCAAACCGGGCAGCAGGGGGCTCGTTGCGTAACGCCATGCTCCGCCTCGGCCTCAATATCGACCATGTAGCTACCGTCAGAAACGCGCGCGGCGGGCCACATCCTGATCCGGTGCGGGCCGCGGCGCTGGCGGAGGCTGCGGGCGCGGACGGCATCACCATCCATCTGCGCGAGGACCGGCGCCATATCCGCGATGGCGATCTGGAGGCCATCCGCAAGGCGACGCGCCTGCCGATCAATCTGGAGATGGCGGCGACGCAAGAGATGCTGGCCATCGCCACGCGCTTCAAGCCACATGCCGCCTGCCTGGTGCCGGAAAAGCGCGAGGAGCGCACGACCGAAGGCGGGCTGGATGTCGCGGGCCTGCACAACCAGATCGCGCCGATCGTGCGCGCGCTGAAAGAGGCAGGCAGCCGCGTCTCGCTCTTCATCGAGCCGGAAAGCAGCCAGCTTGCCGTCGCAGAGGCGCTTAGCGCGCCTGTGGTGGAGTTTCACACCGGGCGTTATGCCGAGCTGTGGCTGGAGGGCGATGAGGCGGGCGTGGCGCGCGAGCTGGAACGGCTGAAACGCGCCGCGAAAGAGGCCGTCCAGCGCGGGATCGAGCCTCATGCCGGCCATGGCCTGACCTTTGACAATGTGAAGCCGATAGCGGCCATTCCAGAGCTTGCAGAGCTCAATATCGGCCATTTCCTGATCGGTGAGGCGATCTTCACCGGGCTGGAAACAGCCGTGAAGCGCATGCGCGCCCTGATGGATGAAGCGCGCTCAGGGGTGGCCGCGTGATCATCGGTATCGGCTCTGACATTATCGACATTCGGCGCATCGAGCGGTCCATCGAGCGGTTTGGCGACCGGTTCAAGACGCGCGTCTTCACTGAAGGCGAACGCAAGAAGGCCGAAAGCCGCCGCCGCGAGGCCGACACCTACGCCAAGCGCTTTGCCGCCAAGGAGGCGACCGCCAAGGCGCTCGGCACCGGCATTTATCGCGGTGTGATCTGGCGTGATCTGGAAGTGATTAATCTGAAGGGCGGCAAGCCGACCATGGTGCTGACGGGCAAGGCGCTGGAGCGCGCCCGCGCCCTGACGCCGGAGGGTATGGACTTCTTCGTCCATCTGACCCTCACCGATGACTATCCGTGGGCGCAGGCCTTCGCGGTGCTGGAGGCGCGCCCTGCCGGAGCGGCGCCATGAGCAACCGGCTCAAACGGCTGGAGGAGAAGACAGGCTATCGCTTTCGCGATATAGCCCTTCTGGAGACCGCACTGACCCACGCCAGCCATGGCGATGGCCGCCGCCGCACGCCCTCCAATGAGCGCATGGAGTTCCTAGGCGACCGGGTGCTGGGCCTGTTGGTGGCTGAACAGCTTTATGGAATGTTTTCAGGGCTTTCCGAAGGCGGGCTCGCGCACCGTCTGAATGCGCTCGTGAACAAGGGGGCCTGCGCGCGCGTGGCGCGCAAGGTCGGGCTTGGCGATGCTCTGCTCCTGTCGCCGGCCGAGGAACGTCTGGGTGGGCGCGAGAAGGAATCCATCCTTGGCGATGCCTGCGAGGCGCTGATCGGCGCGATCTATCTCGATGGCGGGATGGAGGCGGCAAGAAGCTTTTTTGCGGCGGCCTGGCGCGAGGAGCTTGAAGCCCTGACCAGGCGCCCGAAAGATGCCAAATCGCACCTACAGGAATGGGCCGCGCACAAGCGCTTTACCGCGCCCGCCTATGAGGTGATCTCGCGCAAAGGGCCGGATCATCGCCCGCATTTCGTTGTCGAGGTGCGTATTGACGGCCTCGAACCGGCAATCGGTGAGGGTGCGTCCAAACAGGCCGCCCAGCGCGCGGCCGCAGAAGCCATGTTGAAGCGGGAGCGCGTAGATGAGCAATAATGATCCGAAGCGGGCGGGCTTTGTCGCCGTCCTCGGCGCGCCCAATGCCGGCAAATCGAGCCTTGTGAACGCGCTTGTTGGCCACAAGGTCTCCATCGTCACCCAGAAGGTGCAGACCACGCGTTTCCAGATACGCGGCGTGATGATGGCAGGGCAGACGCAGGTCGTGCTGGTCGATACGCCTGGCGTGTTCGCGCCGCGCCGCCGTCTGGACCGGGCGATGGTGGCGGCTGCCTGGGCAGGCGCTGAAGATGCAGATGTGATCGTCCATGTGGTGGATGCCGCTGCTGCCTCACGCGCGCTCGCGGGCAAGACGGGCGGTCAGGATGGCCGGGCCGAAGAGGATACGCGCCGCGTGATCGACGGGCTGAAAGCCGCAGGCAGCAAGGCGGTGCTGGTGCTCAACAAGATCGATTTGATCCGCCGCGAGGAGCTGTTCGCGCTTGCTGAACACTTCAATAAAACAGATGTTTATAGCGATATCTTCATGATATCTGCGAGCAATGGCAGCGGCGTGAAGGACCTTTCGGCCCATCTCGTTGCCCGCATGCCGGAGGGCGAATGGTTCTATGCCGAAGACCAGGTGGCCGATCTGCCCATGCGCCTTCTGGCAGCCGAGATCACGCGCGAAAAACTCTTCCTGCGCATCCATGACGAGTTGCCCTATGGCCTGACCGTGGAGACCGATAGCTGGCAGGAACGCAAGGACGGCTCAGTGCGCATCGACCAGACCATCTTCGTGGAACGCGAGGGCCACAAGCCGATGATTATCGGCAAGGGCGGCCAGACGCTCAAAACCATCGGCGAACTCGCCCGCAAGGAACTGATCGCGGAGCTGGGCTGCGAGGTGCACCTCTTCCTGCACGTGAAGGTCCGTCCCGGCTGGAGCGAGGAGCGCGCGCGCTATTCGGCCCTTGGCCTGGAGTTTGATGCGTGAGGGGGGCTCATCTCTCTGACATGCGTCATTCCGGAAAGCGCGAACGCGCTTATCCGGAACCCAGAGGCCAACGACGTGCTGGGTTCCGGGTCTCCCGATGGTCGCCCGGAATGACGCGAGATACTGGCTGTGAGGCCTTTGCCTGATGGAATGGGCTGAGACCGGCCGCATCATCGCCGTGCGCCCCTATGGCGAGACGAGCGCGATTGTGGAGCTGCTCACCCCCTCCCATGGCCGCCATCCGGGGCTCGTCAGGGGCGGGCGCTCGCGCGGCATGCGCCCCGTCCTGCAGCCCGGCAATGCGGTTAGCGCGGTGTGGCGCGCGCGGCTGGATGAGCATCTGGGCAATTACGCGCTGGAAGCGGTGTCGCTCGATGCCGGCGCGCTGATGGATGATCCGCTGGCGCTCTCCGGCCTCAATGCGGCCTGCGCCATGGCCGTGCTGGCTCTGCCAGAACGCGAGGCCCACCCTGCGGTGCACGGCGCGTTCGAGGTGCTGATCTCGGCCCTGAACGATCCTGATATCTGGCCCGCGCTCTACATTAGCTGGGAGGCGGGCCTGCTCGCGGATCTCGGCTATGGCATGGATCTGAAGAAGTGCGCGGCCACCGGCCAGACACATGATCTGCGCTTTGTCAGCCCGCGCACAGGCAGAGCGGTGAGCGCTGAAGCAGGCGCGGAGTATGCAGACCGCCTGCTTGCCCTGCCGGGCTTCATGAACGGGTCTGGCGAGGTCTCGCCGGGCGATATCGCGGCAGGCCTGAAGCTGACCGCTCACTTCATCGAGCGGCGCGTTCTGTGGCCTGCTGACCGGCAATTGCCCGAAGCGCGCGCGCGCATGATCGAGCGGCTGGAATCGGCGGGCAGACTTTAGGCGCGAGCGCCT
>CAZCEG010000195.1:0-5073 GCA_964497275.1 uncultured Oceanicaulis sp. | reverse complement strand
CCGGTCTGTTTCCATGCGGAAGGTGAAGATCGAGGCGGCCGCATCGCCAGGCACGATGGAATAAAGCCGGTTGCCGGTGCCGCGCCCTGCCGCGATGGGCGGCTTGCAGACACCAAAGCTCGGCCCAACCGGATCAGACGGTTCCAGATAGAGGCCGGAGGTGCGGGCATGGCCGGTGCGTGAATGGCAGTGGGCGCAATTGATGTCGATATAGGCCCGCACGGCGCCATCGAGCGCAGCGGCGGCCAGCGTGGTCTCACCATGCCAGACCGCATTGCGCGGCGCGTCGGCTGCGGCGGGGCCACCTTGCAACAGGCCGATCTCTCGCCAGTGATCGAGCTGATTGGCGCTGCCGTGGGCATAGGGGTAATCGCCATTCAGGTGACGGGCGCGCGGCCCGATGGGGCGTACTTGCGCATCGGCGGCGTTGGTGACGTGGCATTGCGCGCACTGGTTAACGTCCGGCACCTGATAGTTCAGCGCTTGCGAGCGGCCGCCCGCTGCGATCAGGGTCAGGTCCACGAACGCGCCCGTGCGGGCAAGGCGCGTGCTTGCCTGATCCTCGTTCCACGCATAGGGGATGGCCGCCCAGCCCTCTTCCCGGCGCACCAGAATGCGCGTCTCGATAACCCGCACAGCAGACAGATCCAGCGCGCGGCCATCGAAATGGGCGTGCGGATCATTATCGAGACTGACTCTCTCAAACCCGCCGGTGGCACGCGGGTAATAGAAAGTCTTGGTGATGACGGTGCCGACAGGAAAGTCGAAAACCTCCCTGTCGTCCCAGCTCGCAGGTTCTGCCCCTTCCGGCAGCCAGACCGTCCGCAGCTTCACCGCATAGTCGGAAAACAGCGCCGTATTGAGCCCGTAGGGCACGACACCTTCAGCGAGTACCAGGTGGCCATCCTCCATGCGGAACTGGCCCCAGTCTTCCAGCCCGGCGGGATTACCGCTGGCATGGAAGCGGGTTTCCGCCTGCCAGGCCGACAGATCGGCAGGCGCAGCGGCCTCCTCGACTCTCTCAGCGCCGCAGGCGGTGAGGAGAAGGGCCGCAAAGACGCCCGATACGGCACGCAGCATCACGTTTCATCCTGCATCAGAAGGGCAGTTCCACCGCACGGCGCGGATCGTGGCTGCAAGCGTGCTCAGCTGTCACGACGCGCGGGCTGGCATAGCCGTTCGGCCCGTCCGCGTTCAGCACATCGGCGCCCGAAACACAGATACGCAGTTCGGCAGGCATCTCGCCGTCGATCAGCTTGGCGCTGTCATAATAGCCGTCCCACAGCACGTCCGGGATGCGGCCCGTCGGACCGAACAGGGCGATGCGCAGGGCCTGCAATTCCAGCGGATCAGGATTATTGCCGCCCCCCTCAAACGTGTTGGAGTGCACATGGATGCGCTCAGGGTAGGCGTCGAAATCGGCATCGACGCCGAGGTCGGAGAAGCCTGCCGAATGCAGCGAGGAGATGATCACGTTGGCGGTGCGGTTACGCGACACCCGATTGTTGAAAATCTCCACATCGTCATTGGAGTTTACGAGAATGCCCGTGCCCGCCGGAACGCTGGCGACCGGTGTGCCGGCATGGCCGAAATTGCGCGTATTGTTTTCAAAGACATCATTGTCGAATACGCGCGTGCCCGAGCCGGGACGGGGCAGGTTCGGCATGTTGAAGATGAGGATGCCGCCGGTATTGTTGGTGGCGGTATTGCCATACACATCGGCGTTCATCGAGTTCTCGATCTCGATCCCGGCCACGTTGTACTCGGCGCGGTTATTGCGCACGATGATATTGTCCGACTGGCCGACATAGATACCTGCATCCGACGCGCCGATGGCCACCGAGTCTTCGATCAGCACATTGCGCGTCAGTACCGGATAGATGCCATAGGCGCCGTTATCGGTAGACGCGCCATTCGTCCACTCGGTGCGCACACGGCGGATGATGATGTTCTCACCGCCCGTCACTTTCAACGCATCGCCGATCGTGTCCTCTAGGGCGAGGTCCTCGATGGTGAAATTGTTGGAGCCGGTAACGAGAAGCCCTTCTGCGCCCGCGCGCTGCTCCTGAAAGGAGAGGATGGTCTCGTCCATGCCTGCGCCGCGAAGGGTGACGCCGTCCACATTGCTCAGGGATAGGCCGCGATCGATCACGAACACGCCAGCCGGTATCTCGATGACGCTACCGGGCTCGGCATCCAGAAGCGCCTCCAGCAGCACCTGCTGATACGCGCGGTCCGCGCCGGAAATGTCGCGCCGTTCGGTAGCCTGCTGGCCGCAGGCCTGAACGGCGAAGGCCGCCGCGAGGGTGATAATGGCAATGCGCCAATGATGCGCCATGGACTGGCCTCCCCTGATCTTCGTGTGCGCGTTGGCCGCGCCTTTCATTGAGCGATCAGTTTGCGAGAGAACGCCGGACATGGAAAGCGCTAAAGCGCTGACTGGGCGTCAGACGGCGCGCTGAAAAATCACTGCAACTCATTCTCAAAAGCGCTTGGCAGGGCGTCAGCCTTCCTGTAGGTGAGACTTATTCTCATTCACACCGGATTGCGGGATCGATCTGTTACCATGCGCACGCTTCTTCTCGCCGGCACCGCCGTGCTGGCCCTTTCTGCCAATGCCTTCGCTGAAAACGCTGCCGAGACCGATACCGGCGTCGAGACGATCACCATTATCGGCCTGAAGGGCGATGCGCGTTCGGTCGCCGGTTCGGCCACTCTTTTGCCAAGTGAAGTGCTGCAAGTGCAGGACTACACCGATATCAGCCGCGTCCTGCGCCAGGTGCCGGGCGTGAACATCCAGGAAGAGGACGGCTATGGCCTGCGCCCGAATATCGGCCTGCGCGGCACCGGGCTCGACCGGTCGGCCAATGTGGTCATCATGGAAGATGGCATCCTTGCCGCGCCAGCACCCTACGCCGCGCCTGCGGCCTATTACTCGCCCTTCGTCGGCCGCATGGCGGGCGTCGAGATCGTCAAGGGCGCCGCTGCGGTGCGCTATGGCCCGCGCACGCAAGGCGGGTCCATCAACTTCCTTTCCACGCCGGTGCCTGAGAGCTGGTCTGGCCGCCTTGCCCTGACGGCAGGCGAAGAAAATGCGCGCCGCATCCACGCCTATGCCGGTGGCATGACCGAAGTGTCGCCGGGGTTCCGCCTTGGCGGGCTGGTCGAGGCCTATACCGATGCCGCGGACGGCTTCAAGGCGATTGATTTCAATCCGGATCTGACAACCGGCTTTGACCTGACAGATTTCGGGGCGCGCCTGCGCGCCGAGTTTGATGGTAGCGGCGTCACGCATTCTGTGGAGCTGCGTTACCAGACCTCGGATGAGACTTCCGACGAGACCTATCTGGGCCTGACCGATGCGGACTTTGCGGCCAACCCGAACCGTCGCTATGCGGCGAGCGCCAACGACAATATCGTCGTCGACCAGTCGCGCTGGGTGCTGCGCTATGACGCCGCCTTTGATAACGGGATGAACTTCACCGCGCTCGCTTACCGCAACGAGGTCGCCCGCAACTGGTTCAAGGTGGAGGGCGTCAATGCCGGCGCTGGCCGCCGCTCCCTCAGCGCCGTGCTGTCAGATCCGGTCACCTTTGCTGCCGAATACGCGATCCTGACGGGCCAGCCGGGTCTGGTGTCGATTGATGGCGCTGTCATCAGCCGCAATAATAACCGTGCCTACCTCGCTGAAGGCATTCAGGGCGAGCTGGCGGGCAATGCGTCGCTGTTCGGCGCCCAGCACCGCTGGCGGGTCGGCGTGCGCGCGCACCGCGATTCAGAAGACCGCTTCCAGAATGAGGTCTTCTTCCGCATGGACAATTCTGTGCTGATCCAGACCGGCGCACAGGCCCCCGGCCAGCACGCCAACCGGCTCGGCGAAGCCGAAGCCCTCGCGATCTTCGTGCATGACGAGATCGATTTTGGCCGTCTCGTCCTGACGCCGGGCCTGCGCTATGAGCGCATCGAGACCACCCAGACGCGCTGGGCAGGCACCGATCCGGCGCGCACTGGCGCTACCACGATTGCCACCGCGTCCACCGACGTCTTCATCCCCGGCATTGGCTTCCGCTATGGCGTGAATGAGGCGGTGGACCTGTTTGGCGGCGTGCATCGCGGCTTCTCGCCTGCGGGGCCCGGCTCGTCGTCAGACGCGGAAGAGGCGGTGAACTGGGAGCTGGGTGCGCGCTGGACAGGCGGCATCGGCTTTGTCGAAGCGGTCGGCTTCTATAATGACTATTCCAACCTTGTCGGCACCTGCACGGCGTCCACGGGCGGCGGCTGCAATATCGGTGACCAGTTTGGCGGCGGTGAGGTGCAGGTGCTGGGCCTTGAGCTCTCGGCCGGAACCGATCTGGCGGCGCTGCTGGGCTGGGAAGGTGTCTCTGTACCGCTGCGCACCGCCTATACCTGGACCGAGGCGGAGTTCCAGACGGCCTTCCAGTCCGGCTATGGGCCGTGGGGCAATGTACAGGCCGGTGACCGCCTGCCCTATCTGCCCGAGCATCAATGGTTTGCCTCGGTCGGCCTTGAGGCCGGGCGCTTTGGCAGCCAGCTTGCGCTGACATGGATGGGCGAGCGCCGCACGCGGGCAGGGCAGGGCAGCATTCCTGCCGGCGCTTTCCTCGACTCCCACGCCGTGGCCGATCTCGCAGTCTGGTATGATCTGTCTGATCAGATCCGTGCGCGCGTACAGGTCAGGAACCTCACCGACGAGACCTATGCCGCCTCGCGCAGCCCGTCAGGCCTGCGTCCCGGCGCACCGCGCGCGGTCCTCGTCGGTCTGGCCGCCAACTTCTAGTCATCAAGGGCCCGGACATGAAAAACCCCGGACGTTACCGTCCGGGGTTTTTTGTTCGGGGCAGACCCTAGCTCGCAGGCGGGCGCACCAGCGGTCCGAGATTGCGGATCACGTCAGCGGCATCGAACGCATCGGCATCGTCCGGCGCAGGGCCGCGGCCAAGCTGGATCTCGGCCATCGCCTGATAGCGCGTCACCTCGCGCAAATTGACGTCATCCCAGAACGGATCACGCCAGCCATACCAGCCATAGCGCGGATGGTAGTAGCGGTAGAAC
>CAZCEG010000194.1:0-5104 GCA_964497275.1 uncultured Oceanicaulis sp. | reverse complement strand
GCCAGCTCGCACAGGAGAGGACACCGGTATCGAGTGGAATCGCGGGGCGCTGCTCCAGCGCGCGGCGCATGACAGGATGGCGGCTTGCGCTCCACGCATTCACGCCCTCCGTCCCGCCATTCATGAAGCCGGTGACGATGATGTCCGGCGTGGCGGCGGCGACGGCCTCCAGCGGCAGATCAGTCCAGCCGGGCTGGCGGGCTGCATTCTCCAGACCCGCTGCGCGGATAATCGCATCGATGAACGTCCCTTCGCCCGCCGTCACGCCGCCCGGCGTGACGTAGAGTGCGGTGTGTGCGCCTGCCATGTCTATGGCTTCAAGCGCGGCATCCATGCGCGCCAGAACCGCCTCACCTGTCTCGGGCGCTGCAAACGCGTCAGAGGCCGCGCGCACCTCTCGGCGTACATCATCAAACCCGGCCACATAGCCGATCTCATGGACGGGAATGGCGAGCCGCTCCAGCGTCGCTACGAGACGGCCATCTCCGCCCCAGCTGCGCACCACCAGATCAGGCTGTGCGGCCAGCACCGCCTCCAGATCGGCCCTAATCAGGGGAAGGCCTTCAGCTTCGGCTGCAAGGGAGGCGTAATCGGAACGGGCAAGCGGGGAGAGCGCGGCAATCTGCTCACGCCGGGCAAGGCCCAGCACGTACTGATCGGCGCAGTAATCCAGCGACACGATGCGCTGCGGCTGTGCGGCCACAGGCATGGTGGCAAGGCCCGCCATGATGACGGTCATACTCAAGGATGCCAGAAGGCGCATGGCCTCTCATCCGTTCCAAATGGCAGCAGCCGGCCCCAAAAGCCGGTCCCGCCCAACAAACCTCTGAACCGGAAACGCCCTTCTCACCGTCCTGCACGCGCAGGAACGGGCTGAAGGGACCGCAAACCGGTCCGCTCGTTTGCCGCTAAAACGGATCAGATCCGCGTGCCGATGGGCTGTTCCCGGCCCTGCACAAGCGACGCGGTGGCAGGTCTCCTGACTTGCGGGTCAACGCCTGTTCCGGTGCCGCCTTCCCGGGATTGCTCCCAGTGGCATCTGGCACCAAGGCTCGCCGCCTACAGTTGCGGGTACAGTCCCGGACTTGGAGATAAATCTCCTGACCGGTGTTCCCTCTTAGCTTTCTCGCGAAAGCACCACCAAGGAGAGGCGTAACGCCATTGTCGCGCCCGCGTCAAGTGGAGCGGCCTACATCTCCTGAAACGAGATGATGGCCGGGCCGAGAATGACCACGAAGAGGACCGGCAGGAAGAACACGATCATCGGCACGGTCAGCTTGGCCGGCAGAGCTGCCGCTTTCTTCTCGGCGGAGGCCATGCGCATGTCGCGGTTTTCCTTGGCCATCACGCGCAGGGCCTGACCCAGCGGCGTGCCGTAGCGTTCGGCCTGGACCAGCGCCGTGGCGACGCCCTTCACGCCCGGGTGATTGGTGCGCACAGCGAGGTTTTCATAGGCCTGACGCCGGTCCTGCAGATAAGCAAGTTCAGCCGTTGTCAGGGACAATTCCTCGGCCAGCTCGATGGATTGGCTGCCCACCTCGCCCGCCACCTTCTGGAAGGCCGCTTCGATGGACATGCCCGCCTCAACGCAGATCAGCAGGAGGTCCAGCGCGTCAGGAAACGCGCGCATGATGGAGTCCCGGCGCTTCTGGGCAGCATTGGTCAGATAGATGCCAGGCGCATAATACCCCAGCAGCGTCAACGCCATCACGATGCCGAGCCGCTGGATGGTCGTCAGACCGAAATCATTGAGCAGGAAGAGATAGGCAAGCGCCAGCCCGAACAGCGCTATCGGTGCGATCAGTCGGGCGAAATAGAACGCAAATACGGGCCCCTGCCCGCGCATGCCGGCCTGGACCAGCTTCGACTTCAGGTTCGGGTCTTCAAGCAGGGTCTGAAGGTTCAGCTTTTCCACGACCTTGCGATAGGGCGAGCGCGTGTCCTTACCGCGCAGGCCGCTGCCCCCGCGGGCCTCCGCCTCCATCGCTTCTCGTGATTTACGGCGCAGCTCCTCGCGGCGATTGGCCACCGAACGGATGCGCTTTTCAAACTTGTTGCCGCCCAGCGCAGGGCCGGACAGCGTCATGATCGTCGCAAACACGAGCAGGAACGCCAGAACGCCAAAGACGTTGGCCGGCGTCGTCATCCAGGCGGCAAACTCGGCCATGAGACGCGTCCTTCCCTGCTAGTGCTTGAAGTTGATCATGCCGCGCATGACGAAAATGCCGATCCCCATCCAGGTGAGCCCGCCCATCAGCATGAGCTGCCCCAGCGGATGAGTGAACATCAGGCTCATGTATTCAGGGGCCACCACCATGACGATGGTGAACACCAGCGGCGGCAACGCACCGATGATCATGGCAGAGGCCTTGGCCTCTGATGACAGCGCCTGGATCTTTTCGCCCATCAGCTTGCGGGCGCGCAGCACCGCAGACAGATTGCTGAGCGCCTCGGCAAGATTGCCGCCGGTCTTGGACTGGATAACGAGCACGATGGCAAAGAAGTTCAGCTCGGCCACCGGCATGCGCTGGGTCATGCGCCGCATGCCTTCATCCAGATCAATGCCGACGGCTATGCCTTCAACAAGCTTGCCGAACTCGCCGGCAACGGGCTGCGGGCTTTCACGGGCGATGATCTTGAGACATTCATTGAGCGGCAGGCCGGATTTCACACCCCGCACGACGATATCGATGGCATCGGCGAAATTGTTGGTAAACGCCTTCTGGCGGCGTGAGACGAGCATGCCGAGGAACCAGCGCGGCAGGCCGAGCCCGGCCACGACACCCGCAGCGATGATGATCAGCGGGTTCAGCCCGCCAACAAAGGCCGCGAAAGCGGCAAGCACACCCAGTATCGCCGATCCGATCCAGAAATGCTGCACCGTCCAGCTGACCCCTGCCTGCTCTAGCCGGGCACGCAGCGTGAACGCATGTTTTCGCGCCGCCTTCTGGCGCTCCTCCATATCCTTGAGCGTTTCCTGGATCTGGCGCTTCTTCTGCGCGGTCTGGTCAAGCGCGCTGGTCTGGCGCCGCCCGGCTTTCAGCGGCGCGCCGACCGCGACCTGAACACGCTCGGCCTGACGCTTTGACGTGCCGCCGGTAAGGGCGATACCGATCCCTGCCACCGCGATGAAGGCTGCAAACGCTGCGATGATGAAGGAAAGATCGCCGCCCATCGCCTATGGCTCCGAGGCGTCGAGTGCGGCAGCCAGTTCGCGTTCCAGCCCGAAATAGCGGGCCCTGTCCCAGAATTTCGGACGGGCAATACCTGTCGAGACATGCCGGCCAACGATATTGCCTTGCTCGTCCTCGCCCGTGATCTCGTACAGGAAGAGGTCCTGCGTCACGATGACATCGCCTTCCATGCCGAGCACTTCGGTGATGTGCGTGATCTTGCGTGAGCCATCGCGCAGGCGGGCAGCCTGCACCACCACATCGATGGAGCCGGAAATCATCTCGCGAATGGTCTTGGTGGGCAGGTTATAGCCGCCCATCGTGATCATCGACTCGATCCGCGACAGGCCTTCACGCGGGCTGTTGGCGTGCAGCGTGCCCATCGAGCCATCGTGGCCGGTATTCATCGCCTGCAGGAGATCGAACGCCTCAGGGCCACGCACCTCGCCGACGATGATACGTTCAGGCCGCATCCGAAGGCAGTTCTTGACCAGATCGCGCATGGTCACCTGCCCCTGCCCCTCAAGGTTAGGCGGGCGTGTCTCAAGGCGCACCACGTGCGGCTGTTGCAGCTGCAGCTCGGCAGCATCTTCGCAGGTGATGACGCGCTCTTCCTCGCCGATGAAGCCCGTAAGGCAGTTCAGCAGCGTCGTCTTGCCCGAGCCCGTACCGCCCGAAATCAGGACGTTACAGCGCGACGCGCCGATGATCTGCAGGACCTTGGCACCCTCCGGCGTGATCGACCCGAAGTCGACCAGGTGCTGCATGGTCAGCTTGTCTTTCTTGAACTTCCGGATGGTCAGGGTCGGACCGTCCAGCGCCAGTGGCGGCGCGATAACGTTGACGCGCGAACCATCGGCCAGACGCGCATCGCAGATCGGCGAGCTTTCATCGACCCGCCGGCCCACCTGCGACACGATACGCTGGCAGATATTCATCAGCTGGGTGTTGTCGCGGAAACGGATGCCGGTCTTCTGGACACGCCCTCCCACCTCGATGAACACATCGCCCGCGCCATTGACCATGATGTCGGCAATGTCATCACGCGCCAGCAGCGGCTCCAGCGGGCCATAGCCCAGCACGTCATTGCAGATGTCCTGCAGCAGGTGTTCCTGCTCGGCAATCGACATCGCGACGTTCTTGATCGAGATGATCTCGGTGACGATGTCGCGGATTTCTTCAGCTGCCGTCGCATTATCAAGACGCGCCAGCTGGCCAAGGTCGATCGTGTCGATCAGCGCGTTGAAGATCGTCGTCTTGATCGCATAGTACTCGGCAGACCGCTCCACACCGACCGAAACCGCCGGACGGGGACGGGGCTTTGCGGCGGCCGGGGCGGGAGCAGGTTTTCGCGGAGCACCCGCCGTATCCACCGGCCGCGCTGCAGCGGGGCGCGGGCTCGTGGCAGCGGCAGCACGCGGCGCTGCCTGCGGTGCAGCCGGGCGCGGCGCGGTCGTGACACCGGAAGCCGGGGCGCTGGTTTCTGGTCCTGTTGTGCGCTTGCCAAACATGCCTGTAACGCGCCCTAGCCTTTATTGCGACCAAACAGGGATTTCAGGCCCGAACGCTGGGTACGCGGGGCACTGGCTGCATTCCGGCCCGTGATCAGGCCTGCCACATGAACAAAGCCCTCTGCGGCCTTTGACTTGGCATCCAGCTCGCCGATCATCTGGCCGTTATTGGCGGCATTGCCGAAGAGCGCAGGCTCAAACGGCAGCACCAGAGCAGGCGAGGTGCCGAGTGCATCGGCAAAATCCTTCAGCGGAATGTCCGGCTTTTTGGGGCACCCTGCCATGTTGACGATGACCATGGGCGGCTCGTCGTTCGGGCGGTTCTGGCGCACCAGATCAAACAGGTTCTTGGCGTTGCGCAGGCAGGCAAGGTCTGGCGTCACCGTGACCACAACCTTGTCGGCCGAGAGCAGCGTGCGG
>CAZCEG010000193.1:0-5115 GCA_964497275.1 uncultured Oceanicaulis sp. | reverse complement strand
CCGCGCGGCGCTGACCCAGCGCATCTTCACCCAGTTCCAGGGCGCACCCGAAGCCGATCTTGAGTATTGCCTGTCACGGCTCGAGGCGGACATGGATGCCCATGGGTCCGCCAGCGCCTACCGCGCGGCGAGCTAGCTGGCCTAGCTCGGCGCGCCAACCAGCGCGATCACGCGGGTTTCCAGCTCTTCGGCGAGGGTGCGGCCGACAGCATTGTCATCGGTGCGGATGTTCTGGCGCAGGGCAGCGCGTATCGCGCCCACATGGGCTTCAACCAGCTGCATGGGGACCAGAGCGCGCTTCTCACCCGTTTCCACAAGCCGGGAGAGCGAACCCGCCATGCGGGTGACGATCGGAAAGTCATAAGTGGTGCCAAGGCCGCGCAGATCGTGCGCCACCGTGAACAGATCATCGCCTGCCGCGCCCTCAAGGCCTTCCGTGCTGGCGCGCTTAAGTGCGGCCTCCAGCTTGTTGACCTCTTCGCTGAGCCAGTCGGCAAATTCGTGCTTCATTTCCTCAAGCGCGGCCTCGGCGCGGGCAATCGCTGCCGGATCAGCCGGGGCGATGCGTCCACCCACCTTCACTTTGAGCATGTTGGGCGGATTGATGATCTCGATGGGGCGTTCGCGCTGGGTCATGATGTGTCCCTTCCGTCAAATCGGGTCAAAGAGCCGCGTCTTCGCGGCGTTCCGGTCCTTCATACTCGTTCACGAGCCGCCGGCGGTCAGGGCCGAAAAAGGCCTTGGTACGCACGAAGGCACGCGGACGGTTGATGATGACCTGGATGCGCTTGAAGAGCTGTTCGGCTGAAAAAGGCTTCACGAGGAATTCGGTGACACCGGCATCACGCGCCTCACGCACCCGGGAGGGCTCCGCATAAGCGGTCAGCATGATGATCGGAATGAAGGGGTTGGCGCTCTTTTCGGGGTCGCGCAGATAGCGCACCAGCGCCAGCCCGTCGACGGGCGACATCTTCCAGTCAGTGATCATGATATCGATCTGCTCGACTGACAGAATGCCGATGGCGCGCTTGGCGTCAGCGGCCTCAAAGACATTGTCGCAGCCGAACGCGCCGAGCACGGCCCGTATCAGGCCACGCATCGCTGCGTTGTCGTCAACGATAAGAAAGCGCACCTTGGTCAGCGCGCGGTCTGCGGGCAGTTCACCGGCCAAAACGTAACCTCGTTCCCCTGCGTGTCACATCTGTATCCAGTGCCTTAGGGCAACTTGCTTAATATCGCGCTAAACGTGGTTACGACGAAAACTGTTCGTGAATGATGCGCTCATCGAGTGCCCGCCCGGCATCAAACAGCATGGTCAGGGTCAGATGCGCGGCCTCGCGCACCTCCACCATGTGCACATCGCGAAACTCGCGATTATCCGCCACGGCGGCGACAGGGCGGTGCACCGGCTCGATCACTTCAAAGCGGACTGTGGAGGCATGGCTGAGCAGCGCGCCGCGCCAGCGGCGGGGCCGGAAGGCGCTGATCGGGGTCAGGGCCAGAAGCCGGGAATCGATGGGCAATATGGGGCCGTGCGCGGAGAAGTTATAGGCGGTTGACCCTGCAGGCGTGGAGACCAGAACGCCATCTGCCGCCAGCTCGGCCATCCGCTCCACATCATCGATGATGATGCGGATTTTCGCCGTCTGACGGGTCTGGCGCAGCAGCGAGACCTCATTGATGGCAAGCGATTCAAAGCTGTCCCCGCCCACCGTCATGCCGGTTGCCTGCAAGGGGTGGATGATCGCCTTTTCCGCCTGTGCGAGGCGCTCGGGCAGGTCTGTGTCCTCCGGGTCGTTCATCAGGAAGCCCACCGAGCCGTAATTCATCCCGTAGACGGGAATGTCGTGACCCAGCACGGCATGCAGCGCGTCCAGCATGCAGCCGTCCCCGCCCAGCGCCACCACGCAGTCGGCCTCCAGAAGCGCGTGCTCGCCATAGCGCGCCACAAGCGCCTTGCGAGCGGCAAGAGCGTCCGGCCGGTCGGCCGCGTGGAAGGCAAGGCGCATGGGGGATACCTGACCGCTGGCGAACTGGCCTGCATTCAAACCGCGCCCGCCGGACCGTGCAAGGGGCTTTGCCGCTTCGGGCATTTTCCCTTCACGCAAGGGCACGGGCATGCAAGGCTTGCTGCGGGCGCAAAATCACAGCGAGGCCATCATGGTAAGCGAGATGGTGAGTGACATGCGGGCAGAGGATCTGTCCGGTCTGCCGGCCCGGCTGGAGGCCGTGCGCGCACGCTCTGTCGCGCTTGCAGAGCCGCTCTCCGCTGAAGACATGGGTGTCCAGACCATGGCCGATGTCTCACCGACCAAGTGGCATCTGGCTCATACCAGCTGGTTCTGGGAGACCTTCCTGCTACAGCCGCACCTGCCCGGCTACGCGGTCTTCGATCCGCGCTTCAACTATCTTTTCAATTCCTATTACGAGGCGGTTGGTCAGCGCCAGCCGCGCGCCCGCAGAGGCGAGATCAGCCGGCCCGGCATAGATCATGTGCTGGCCTACCGCGCGCATGTGGATGCGGCCTGTGAGCGGCTTCTGGCGAACCCGGATACAGGCCAGATCGCCGCGATCGCGGACGTGCTGCGTCTTGGCTTTGCTCATGAGGAGCAGCATCAGGAACTGATCCTGACCGACATCAAGCACGTGCTCAGCGTCAATCCGTTCGGGGAGCGATACAGCGATGCCGCGCCGCCGGCGCGTGCGCCCGAAGCGGTGATGGAATGGCGCAGCTTTGACGGTGGTCCCGCCGAGTTCGGGTACGATGGCGCAGGCTTTGCCTTCGACAATGAAGGCCCGCGCCATACCGCCTGGCTTGCCCCGTTTGCCATCGCCTCGCGGCCCGTCACCAATAGCGAGTATGCCGCCTTTATCGCCGATGGTGGCTATCGCACGGCCTCGCTCTGGCTGTCGGAAGGCTGGGGGCGGGTGCAGGAGGAGGGGCGCACCCAGCCCTTCTACTGGCGCGGCGGACCCGGTGAATGGCGTGAGTTCACCCTGCATGGCGAGCGCGAGATTGATCCCGATGCGCCGGTCTCCCACCTCGATTATTTCGAGGCGAGCGCCTTTGCCGAGTGGACGGGCTTTCGCCTGCCTGAAGAGCGTGAGTGGGAGCTGGCCGCGCGCGCCAGCGATCCGGCTGCGGGGCGCTGGGCTGACCCCGAAGGCTATCTCCACCCTGCGCCGGGCGACGGGGCGGGCTGGTATGGCGGGGTGTGGGAGTGGACGCGCTCGGCCTATAGCGCCTATCCCGGCTACCGTGCGGGTAAGGGCGCTATCGGTGAATACAATGGCAAATTCATGTGCGGGCAGTTCGTGCTGAAGGGCGGGTCGGTCTTCACCCCGCCAGACCATGTGCGGGCGAGCTATCGCAATTTCTTTCCGCCCGATGCGCAGTGGCAGATGACGGGCCTGAGGCTGGCGCGCGATTTACCGAGTTGATTTGACGCTGCAGGGGCAAGGCGTAATTGTGCTATCAACAAGCAGACAGGCGCGCGGCACGCGCCGCCATTTTCGGGAGAGACGTGATGGATGATCAGGCCAATATCTCTGTGAAGGATCAGGTTTCTGCAGAGGAGTGGAAGGCGCGCTGTGATCTTGCCGCCCTGTATCGCCTCATCTTCATGCATGGCTGGGACGATCTGTTCTTCACCCACATCTCCATGCGGGTGCCGGGGCCGGAGGAACACTTCCTGCTCAATCCGTTCGGGTTGCTGTTTGAGGATGTTACGGCGTCCAATCTCGTGAAGGTGGACCTTGAGGGCAATGTGCTGCCGCCGAGCCGCTACGGCATCAATCCGGCGGGCTTCACAATCCATTCGGCGATCCACCATGCCCGCCCGGACGTGAAGGTGATCATGCACCTGCATACCGATCAGGGTGTCGCGGTGTCCGCCCAGAAGCGGGGTCTCCTGCCGATCTCGCAAAGTGCGATGACGGTGCTGAAAGACATTGCCTATCATGGCTATGAGGGCATCGCGCTGGAGCATGAGGAGAAGGAGCGCCTCGTTGCCGATCTCGGCCAGCACAATCTCATGATCCTGAATAATCACGGCACGCTGACCTGCGGTGACCACCCGATGACGGCATACTTGCGCATGTACATGCTGGAGCGTGCCTGCAGGATGCAGACACTCGCTCAAGGCGCAGAGCTGGTCGAATGGGGCGCGGACATGCAGGACCGCGTGTACGCGCAAGGCGAGCAGGCCTTTACCAACGAGCTCTTCAAGGAAATCGGCTGGGCGGCCATTCGCGGCCGGGTGGACCGGCAATGCCCGGGATATGACCGCTAGGGCTGACGTTTGCGGGTGTCCAACGGCTGTGCCGCTGGCCCGGTTGCCGGGCTGGTCGCTGCGCTGAGTGCCGCACTGGCTGTGCCCGGTGACGCTGAGGCCGGCGCCTGGCCGCAGAAGAAGCGCGAAGGCCTGTTGCTGACGGGGTTCTCTTGGCACTGGCTCGATGCGCCGGGCGGGTCGAGCGTGACCAAGACCGAGTACAGCTTCTACGGCGAATACGGCCTGACGGACCGCATCACCCTGGTCGGACGGATGGCGTTTCAGTCGCTGGAGGAGACACGGTCCTCGGGCGAGGACGAGGCGCTTGCCAATGCCCTCTTCGCCATTGGCGGCACGGAAGCAGCGCTTCGGCTGCGCCTTGCCTCCCACGAACGCTGGATGCTCTCGGGACAGGTGCTGACCACATTCCGGACCGGCGGGGAAAACCGCATCAACGCCCGGTTTGGCACGGGGGGCGGTGATGTGGAGCTGCGCGCCCTTCTGGGCCGGTCGATCGGGGAAGACGGATTTGCCGATATCCAGATAGCCCGCCGGGACAGGGCGGACAGATCCGCTGCCGAGTGGCGCATGGATGTCACGTTCGGCACAGCGATCACGGATCGCTGGCGGATCATGGCGCAGACCTTCTCACTGCAGGCCGAGGCGCGGCCCGATGCGGCGGGATATGATGGTCACCGCGCACAACTGAGTGTGATATACGACATGCCGTCGGGCTTTTCGGTGTCGCTGTCGGCGCTTGGCACGCTGTCGGCGCACAACCTGGCCGAGGAGCGCGCTGCATTGTTTTCGCTCTGGCGGCGTTTCTAGGTAATCCGGCAAA
>CAZCEG010000192.1:0-5121 GCA_964497275.1 uncultured Oceanicaulis sp. | reverse complement strand
GAATTTCCACCGTCGCCTTGTCGGTCATCACGTCGAGGATGTGCTGGTCCTCTGTGACCTTGTCGCCTTCCTTGATGTGCCATTCGACGATCTCGGCCTCGACCACGCCTTCGCCGACATCGGGGAGCTTGTACTTGTATTCGCTCATGCTAGCGCGCCTCCGTGACCGTCTGCAGCGCGCGGATGAAGCGCGCCTGTCCGGGGAAATAGGCCCATTCATGGGCATGGGGATAGGGGGTATCCCAACCTGTCAGGCGGAAGATCGGCGCTTCGAGCGCGTAGAAGCACTCTTCCTGGATCTGGGCCGCGAGCTCCGCCCCGAAACCCGATGTGCGCGGCGCCTCATGGGCGACCACCACCCGGCCGGTCTTGTTCACCGATGCCACGATGGTCTCGATGTCATAGGGGGCGAGCGTTTTCAGATCGATCACCTCGGCATCGATGCCCGCCTTCTCGGCGGCATGGACAGCCACATGCACCAGCGTGCCATAGGTGACGACGGTGCAGGCCTCGCCCTCGCGCACGATTTCGGCCTTGCCCAGTTCCACGCGGTAATGGCCCTCGGGCACCTCGCCCTTGGGGTGCTTGGCCCAGCTGGAAAGCGGGGCATCCGGCACGCCGTCGAACGGGCCGTTATAGATGCGCTTGGGCTCGAAGAAGATGACAGGATCATCGCCCTCGCTTGCCGCGATCAGCATGCCCTTGGCGTCGTAAGGGTTGGACGGCACCACCACTTTCACACCCGGCACATGGGTGAAGAAGGCCTCAGGGCTCATGGAGTGGGTCTGACCGCCCCGAATGCCGCCGCCCCAGGGCGCACGCACCACAACCGGCGAGACAAACTGCGCCGCCGAGCGATAGCGGATGCGGCTCATCTCGGAGATGATCTGGTCGATGGCGGGGAAGATGTAATCGGCGAACTGGATTTCCGCGATGGGTTTCAGCCCCTTCGCCGCCATGCCGACCGCCATCGCCGCGATGGCGCTTTCATTGATCGGCGCGTCGAAAACCCGGTCCAGCCCGTACTTTTTCTGCAGGCCTTGCGTGGCGCCGAACACGCCGCCGAAATAGCCGCTATCCTCACCGAAGATCACCACTTCGGGATGCTTGTCGAGCAGGACGTCCATGGCCGAATTGAGGGCCTGCAGCATGTTCATCGCTGGCATGTCGCTAGACTCCCAAGTCCTGGCGTTGACGGCGCAGACGCCAGTCATCGCTCGCATACACGTCTTCAAAGATGGTGTGGGTCGGAGAGAGCGGGCCATCGTGCAGCGTGCCGTGGCTTTCCGCTTCCTTGTAGGACTTAACCACCAGAGCGGTCATCTGCTCTTCCAGCGCGGCGTGACGCTTTTCGTCCCACTCGCCAAGGCCGATGAGGTGGTTTTTCAGGCGCTCAATCGGATCGCCCAGCGGCCAGACCTCGAACTCGCTCTTGGGCCGGTAGCGGGCCGGATCGTCAGAGGTGGAGTGCGCATCGGCGCGATAGGTGAAGAGCTCGATGAAGGTCGCCCCGCCACCTTTGCGCGCGCGGTCGGCGGCCCACTTCGTCGCGGCGTAAACGGCAAGGAAATCATTGCCATCCACGCGAAGCGAGGCAAGGCCATAGCCAAGCCCCTTGGAGGCGAAGGTCGTCGCATCCCCGCGCGCAATGCCCTGATAGGTGGAGATCG
The DNA here is from genome assembly GCA_964497275.1 of uncultured Oceanicaulis sp. Taxonomy (GTDB): domain Bacteria; phylum Pseudomonadota; class Alphaproteobacteria; order Caulobacterales; family Maricaulaceae; genus Glycocaulis. Next base: position 3,451 of record CAZCEG010000192.1, on the reverse strand, counting down.
CCCACTGATTGTTGACGACGTTGAGGATCACCGGCGCACGATAGGTGGAGGCGAGCGTCATCGCGGCGTGGAAGTCCGGCGCAGCGGTCGTCCCCTCCCCGATCCAGCTGGCGGCAATCGTGTCCTCGCCCTTGTAGGCACAGCCCATCGCATAGCCGACAGCCTGCGGGAACTGCGTGCCGAGATTGCCGGAGATGGTGAAGAAATTGCCCTCCGCCCAGGTGTAGTGCACCGGCAGCTGGCGGCCTTTGAGATTGTCGCGGCTGTTGGAGATGCAGTGGCACATCATGTCCACGATATTGCGGCCGCGCGCGAACAATATGCCCTGCTGGCGGTAGGACGGAAACACCATGTCGGAGAAGTTCAGCGCCATCGCGCCGGCCACCGCCACCGCCTCCTCGCCGAGCGACTTCATGTAGAAGCTCATCTTGCCCTGACGCTGGAGCTTGAGCATGCGCGCGTCATAAATGCGCGTCAGCACCATGTGCGACAGGCCCTCGCGCAACACTTCCGGTGACAGGCGCGGATCCCACTCCCCCACCGCCTGATGATTGTGATCGAGCACGCCGATCAGGCCAAAGGCGAGATCCGTCATCTCGCGCGGCGCGGTCAGCGGATCGGGCCGTTTGGCCTCGCCAGCCTTTTGCAATTCGAGATGAGAGAAGTCCGGCGTGTCGCCCGGACGAAAGGGCGGGGCGGGCACATGAAAGCGGGATTGGCCGTTTGACATGAACTTTGTCCGTACCTTCTGCCTTGTACCATAAGGGTTTTCGCGCGTTTTGCGCGGTCGGGGGCGCCTTAGCGGCACTCAGCCGGTTTGTCCACCTTGAGGGCGGGTGCGAAGGACATGCTGCAGGTGCGAGATGGGGATGCGGCGCTAAGCTATGCCGGAACGATCATAGCGTGTCACACTTTTCCCCTCGTCCTTCGAGACGTTCGCTTCGCTCACCCTCAGGATGAGGGGGAAAAGCGATGCCCATAGCCCTCATCCTGAGGAGGCCTGAAAGGCCGTCTCGAAGGACGAGGGCTTTACCCCCTACCCCAGCGCTTTTCTCACAGCCGCGATGACGCGGTCCTGACGCTCTCCGCCAAGGTCTGAATCCATGGGCAGGGAAACGACGCGGGCAGCTGCGCGCTCGGTATTGGCGAGCGACACCGAATGGGCAGCAAAGCGCGCATAGGGCGGCTGGGTGTGCAGCGGGCGCGGATAGTAGATCGCGGTCGGGATGCCGTCATCGGCGAGGGATTTGCGGAAAGCCTCGCGGTCATCGACCTCGATCGTGTACTGCGCCCAGGCCGAGATCGCGCCATTGATGACGGGCGGTGTTTTCACGATATCGCCAAAGCCTTCCCGGTAGCGGTCAGCGGCCTCATTGCGCCAGCGAATCTCGTCCTCGAACACGTCCATCTTCACCAGCAGGATCGCGGCCTGAATTGTGTCGAGACGTGAATTCATGCCGATGCGGGCATATTCATATCGCTCCGAGCCTTCGCCATGAATGTGCAGCGACTTGATGACCGCGCGGTCCTCATCGGACCTGATCAGCATCGCCCCGCCATCGCCATAACAGCCAAGCGGCTTGGCCGGATAGAAGCTCAACGTGGCAATATCGGCCCAGTGAATCGGGTGATTGCCATCCAGCGTGCAGCCAAAGCCTTGCGCGCTGTCGGCGATGAGTTTCAGCCCATTCTCACGCGCAATCGGGGCGATGCGGCGATAATCGGCAGGCTGGCCGAAGAGATCGACCGCGATGACGACGCGCGGGTTCAGCTTGCCTTCGGCTTTCACCTTGGCAATGGAGGCTTCTAGCGCCTCAGGGTCCATGCACCAGGTGTCAGGATCGATATCGACAAAGACCGGCGTAGCGCCCAGCCACGGCACCACCTCGGCGGTGGAGGCGAAGGTGAAGCTCGGCACGAACACCGCATCATTGGGGCGAAGACCCCACGCCATCAGCGGCAGGGCCAGCGCATCGGTGCCATTGGCACAGGCGATGGCGTGCGGCGCGCCGGACATGGCCTTCAGACGGGTTTCCAGCTCGGTCACTTCCGGCCCGAGAATGTATTTGCCCTCGTCCAGCACCTTGGCGACGGCGGCATCGAGCTTGTCCTTCAGGCGGGCGCGCTGGGCGGCAAGGTCGATGAAGTTGACGGGGCTGGTCATGGCAAATTCCTGTGGCTGGCAAATCGGTGCGGGTGCTGGCTAGCAGCGCACCATGAGCCGCGTGAATTCACAATTGGTTTCGGTTCCGCAACATTACGGCGCGTCAGAAGAGGTCCGGCTCGGCCTCGCGCAAGGCCGCTATCACCGTGTCGAGCGACATCTCCCAATGTTCGGGGCGTGTGCCGAACATGGCGTCGAACTGCCTGCAGTCTAGGCGTGAGTTGGCAGGCCTGCGCGCTGGCGTCGGGTATTCCTCGGTTGTGATGCGGTGCAGGACAGGGCAGCGGTGCCAGTACGGCTCGGCGCGCGAAAAGATCGCTTCGGCAAAGCCCGCCCAGCTTGTCTCGCCAGCGCCCGCCAGATGATAGAGACCGCCAGCCTTGCGATCTTCGGCCATCGCGGCAGCCGCCACCAGAAGGCAGCGGGCAAGCTCGTGCGCAGCGGTCGGACACCCCTGCTGGTCATCCACCACACGCATCTCCTCGCGCGTCTTGCCAAGGCGCAGCATGGTCTTCACGAAATTATGTCCATGGGGCGAATAAACCCATGCCGTGCGCGCGATCAGCCACTGCCCGCCCGCAGCCTTCACAGCCTCCTCGCCCGCCAGCTTGGAGCGACCATAGGCCCCTTGCGGCGCGGTGGCATCGGCCTCGACATAGGGTGCGGCTTTCAGCCCATCGAACACGTAGTCGGTGGAGACATGAAGGAAGGGCACACCTGCCTGCGCACACACCTTCGCCAGCACTCCGGGTGCCTCGCCATTGATGGTGTGGGCCAGCGCCTCCTCGCTCTCGGCCCTGTCAACGGCGGTGTAGGCGGCTGCATTGATGACCGCCTCGGCGGGCAGTGCCGCTGCAAGCGCCTTCGCTGCGCCTGCGGGATCGGATAGGTCTGCCACATCGCGGGCCAGCGCCGTCACCTGCCAGCCAGCCGCCTCGCCCTGCACGATCAGTTCGCGGGCCAGCTGGCCTGTCTTGCCGATGATGACGAGGCGGGGCATCAGCTTTTCGTTTCCAGTCCGAGGCGTTCCTGGCGGTAGCCCGTCTGCTGGATGGCGCGCCACCAGGGCTCGTTATCGAGATACCAGCGCACGGTGGCGGCGAGCCCCTGCTCCAGCGTCATGGATGGCTCCCAGCCCAGATCGCGCTTGATCTTGGACGCATCGATCGCATAGCGGAAATCATGGCCCGGACGGTCGGTAACGAAGCTGATCAGCTCGGCATAGCCGCCTGCCTCGCGCGGGCGCACCTCATCAAGGACGGCGCAGATGGCGCGCACCAGATCGAT
>CAZCEG010000191.1:0-5134 GCA_964497275.1 uncultured Oceanicaulis sp. | reverse complement strand
GCCCAGTTCCCCTTCCATTTCTGGCTGCCCAACGCCATGGCCGCGCCGACGCCGGCGAGTGCCTATCTGCACTCCGCTACCATGGTGAAGCTCGGCGTCTATCTGCTGGCGCGCTTTGACACCGGCTTTGGCGATTTCGCCATGTTCTATGCGCCGCTGATCGTGTTCGGCGGTGTGACCATGCTCATCGCGTCCTATGCAGTCATGCGCTCCAGCGGCTTCAAGGCGGTGCTGGCCTGGTCAACCGTCTGCTCGCTGGCAACGCTGGTCCTGCTGGTGGGTGTACCGGGCGAGGCGGGCGTCAAGGCGACAATCGGCTTCCTCGTGGCCCACGCGCTCTACAAGGCCGCACTCTTCTTCGCCGCAGGCCAGGTGATCCACTCCACGCACCAGTATGAGCTGGCGCGCCTTGGCGGGCTGAAGTTCAAACTGCCGATCACGGCGATTGCCAGCATTCTGGCGGCCATCTCCATGGCCGGTGTGCCCTTCTTCCTCGGCTACAAGGCCAAGGACCTGTTCATCACGGCTGCGCTGGGTGGCGGGGACTGGGCGGTCTGGCTCACCTTCACTGCGCTGGCGAGCTCTGCCGTGATGACGGCGGTTGCCGGGCTTGCCGCGCTGCGCCCCTTCTTCATCAAGCCGCCCTATGGCGAGGTGAAGCTCTATGAGGGTGAGCGCTATGGCATGGCGCTTCCGCCACTGGTGCTGGGCACGCTCGGCCTTGTCATTGGCGTTCTGCCGTTCCTCGCATGGGAGCCGGTGCTGATCCCGGCGATCAGCGCGCTTCATGGCAGCGCAGTTGAGCTGTCGGTTCACGCCATGCCGAGCCTTGGTCCGAAATTCCTGATCACGCTGGGGCTTTTGGCGGCGGGCGGTGCGCTGGTCTGGCTGTGGCTGCGCCTCTTTGCCGACCCGGACAAGCTGAAGCCCAACGCGGTCTGGGCCGATATCGGCTACTGGCAGGTCTTCGGCGCGCTCGACAAGGCAGCGGCCACGACCGCACGCCTGCTGCAGCGCGGGTCCTTGCGCAGCTATATCTATATCACACTTGCTGTATCTACCGTGGCGCTGCTGCTGGCTCTCATCGGCTTTAGCGGCGAGATGGTCGCGGCGGCAGCCGAAGTGCCCTTGCGCCCCTACATGATCATTGTCCTGATCGGGACGCTGGTCGGATGCGCCGTAGCGGCCTTTGCCCGTTCGGTTCTGATCTCGATTATCGGCGTCGGCATCGTCGGTTACACGATGGCAGTCGTGTTCCTGATGAACGGCGCGCCGGACGTGGCCTTCACCCAGTTCACGGTGGAGACGCTGTCCATCGTCATCCTGCTGGCGGTGCTTTTGCGCATGTCGATCCGGCCTGCGCCGCAGACATCGCTTCTCAAGCGGCCTCTGGCGATCCTGATCTCGACCGGATTTGGCGTGGCGTGCGGCCTTGGCGTGCTGGCCATGAATGTCCTGCCCTTCGACCGGCGCCTGTCTGACTGGTTCGGCGAAGCCAGCTATGTCGAGGCGCAGGGCCGCAATGTCGTGAACGTCATTCTCGTCGACTTCCGCGCGCTCGATACGCTGGGCGAGATTGCCGTCGTCGCGTTCGCCACGCTGGCGGTCTGGGCGCTGCTGCGCCGCCGCGGGAAAGAGGAGCGCTAGGCCATGCAGTCCATCATCCTCAACGCGCTGGCGCGCCTGTTCTTCGTGGCGATGCTGATCTTCTCGCTCTTCATCCTGCTGCGCGGCCATGACGAGCCGGGCGGTGGCTTCATTGGCGGCCTTGCCGCTGCGGCAGCCTACACGGTTGTCACGCTCGCTTTCGGGGCGGAGAAGGCCAAGAAATGGCTGCTCCTGCATCCGGTGGTGCTGATGGGGGTGGGGCTGTTCTGCGCCATACTGTCGGGCCTCCCGCCGCTGATCGGGGAGTTTGGCGGCTTCCTTTACCATTTGTGGTGGGAAGGCCAGATCGGCTTCTTCCAGCTCAAGCTGGGCACCACCTTGCTGTTCGATATCGGGGTCTATTTCGTGGTCATTGGCGGCGTGCTCTCCATCTTGCTGCGCATGTACGAAACCGGCACCGAGGAGGCGGGACAATGATCATTTTCTACGCCATTGCCGTTGCGGCGATCATGGCAGCGGGCATCTATCTGATGCTGGACCGCAACGTGATCCGCATCGTGCTGGGGACAGCTCTGATTGCCACCGGCGTGAACCTCGTCCTGTTTCTGGCTGGCCGCCTCGGGCCGACCGATCCCGCGATCATTCCGGCAGGCAGCTATGCGCTCGCCCAAGGCGTGGCCAATCCGCTGCCGCAGGCGCTGGTGCTGACGGCCATCGTGATCGGCTTCGCGCTCCTCGCGCTGGCGGCCATCGTCGCCTATGAGGCAACGCGGGCGCTCGGGACGGTGAACGCCGACGAGATGACCGCCGCGCGCGAGGATGGCGACCCCTTCACCAGCGCGCCCTCTGAAGACGGGAGCAAGCCGGTCTGATGAACAGCAATCTTCTGGTCATTCTTCCCATTATCCTGCCGCTCACCATGGCGGGCTTCTGCGCTGTGTTCTGGCTGCGCCCGCAATGGCAGCGCTGGGTGACCCTCGTAGGCATGACGGGCATGGTGATGGCAGCCTTCGCGCTGCTATCCGCCGTCATCGGGCAGGGGCCGATGGCAACACAGCCAGGCAACTGGGCTGCGCCTTTCGGGATCACGGTTGCTGCCGACACGCTCTCGGCGCTCGCGGTCGCGGCGGCTGCCATCGTTGCGTTCTGCGTTGCCGTGTTTTCATTCCGCGGCGTGGACAACAACGCCCTGCATGGCGGTTTCTTCCCGCTCTTCTGCGGCCTCATGGTAGGCGTCAACGGCTCCTTTCTCACCGGCGACATCTTCAACCTCTATGTCTGGTTCGAGGTTTTGCTGGTGTGCGCCATCGGCCTTCTGGTCGTGCACCGCGAGGGCATCAATCTGGATGCGGCGGTGAAGTATGCGGCGCTGAACCTGTTCGGCACCATCCTGTTCCTGACCGGCGTCGCCTTCCTCTATGGCTCGACCGGCACGCTGAACTTTGCGGAGCTTTCCACCATCGTGCCCGCGATGGAGGTAACCCCCGGCGTCACGTTCGCGCTGGTCCTGTTCCTGCTGGCGTTCGGAATCAAGGCGGCGGCTTTCCCGCTCTTCTTCTGGCTGCCAATCGCCTATCACACCGCCCCGCCGGTGGTGTCGGCGCTCTTTGGCGCGCTGCTGACGAAGGTCGGCATCTATGCCGCGATGCGCGTCTTCATGCTGCTCTATGACGGTGCAACCGGGACTGTGGGCGATGTGGTGGTGTTCGTGGCCGCCGTGACCATGATTGCCGGGGCCGTGGGCGCGCTCGCCCAGAGCGATATCCGCCGCATGCTCGCCTTCCTGATCGTGTCCGGCATGGGTTATCTCCTGATGGGTCTCGCCCTGTCCACGCCCGAAGGGCTTGGCGCAGCAAGCTTCTACCTGATCCACGACATCCTCGTGAAAGCAGCCGTCTTCCTGCTGGCGGGTGTGATCGTGTACGCGGCGGGCTCTGCGGACCTGCGCAAGATTGGCGGCCTGATCCGCAGTCACCCTGTGCTGGCCGTGATCTTCCTTGGTGCAGGGTTGTCGCTGGCTGGCCTGCCGCCTTTCTCCGGCTTCTGGGCCAAGGTGGTGATCGCGGATGCGGCCTTTGCCGGTAATGAGCCCATCCTTGGCGGGATCGCGCTCGGCACCGGCCTCATCACGCTGATGTGCGTGGCGAAGATCTGGATGGAAGCGTTCTGGAAGGCTGCGCCTCAAGGCATGGCGCTGAACACGGCGCGGGTGCCCCTCACTCTGATCGCGCCCGCTGCCGCGCTGACGGCGATCAGCCTTGCCATCGGACTGTGTGCGGAGCCGCTGATCGCGCTCGCGCAGATCGCCGGTCAGGGCCTGATCGACACTGCGCCTTACGCCAATGCCGTGCTGGGAGGCCAGCCATGAACCTGTTGCGCTTGCCCTTCAAGCTGCTCATCTGGGCCCAGCTTGCCGTGATCTTCCTGATCGAGCTGGTGAAGTCTTCGGTGTCGGTAGCGTGGGCGGTGATCAATCCGTCCATCCAGGTCAACCCGGCCATTGTCGCCGTGCCGCTGGATCTCAAGACCGACATCCATATCGCGACCTTGGCCAATCTGGTGTCGCTCACCCCCGGCACCACCTCGCTGCACGTCAGCGATGACCGCAAGACGCTCTATGTCCACGCCCTCGACTGTGCTGATCCGGAGGCTACCATCTCCGGCATCAAGACGACGTTCGAGAGCATTCTTCTGAAGTCGGAGGCCTGAGCCGATGATTCCTGATCTGATGGCCACCCATTTGCTGATCGGCCTCGTGATCGGCCTTCTCCTGACGGGCGTTCGCCTCGTGATCGGGCCGGGCGTGGCCGACCGCTTTGTCGCGCTGGACATGCTGACCGTGCTCGCCATCGCCATTGCCGCGATGACCACGCTGGTTACCGGCCGCAAGGAGTTCCTTGATATCGGCCTTGGCCTTGCTGTGACGGGCTTTGTGGCAACGGCGGCGCTGGCCGTATTCCTTGAGCGCAAGGAGGGCAGCGAATGATCCGCGACATCATCGCCATGGTGCTGATGGCAGGGGGCATGGCCTTCCTGCTGATCGCGGCCATCGGCGTGTTCCGCCTGCCTGATCCCTTCCTGCGGCTGCATGCCTCCACCAAGGCGGGCACGCTCGGCGCCGGCCTGCTTGTCGCTGGCGTTGCCGTAGCGTTTCGCGAGGACAATCTCGGATTTACCGCTGCGGCCATCATCCTCTTCCTGCTGGCAACGCTGCCCGTGGCAGGTCACCTTCTGGGCCGTGCCATGTATGTCTCGGGCGCGGACATCGTGATGAAGGACGGTAATGACGCGCTCAAGGGCGTGCTCAACCGGGCCGAGGAATCGCTGGAGCGCCGCCTTGCAGGGCGCAGCCCCGACCCCGCTCTGCCCGATCCGGCAAAGGCAAAAGCGAAATCTTCAGAATGAACAAAGGGCGGCTCCGATGAGCCGCCCTTTTTTGTTGATGCTCCGCACCTCCATGCGTGGTTTTTAGTTGTGCAACGCATCCGCGTTGCGATGTTCCGCGAAAAGTCGCGTGCGGCCGGTC
>CAZCEG010000190.1:0-5157 GCA_964497275.1 uncultured Oceanicaulis sp. | reverse complement strand
GATTGGCCGCCACGAAAGCCGCACACTCGGCTATCGCTTCCGGGTTCTTGCGCAGCCCCATGGGCGGCTGGTGCCAGCGCACTTTCGTGAGGCGATAGCGGGCCTTCACCCCTTCGATCACCTCCTCATCGCCGCCAATGATGGTGACGGGTTCATCGGGGTCGATGGCATGGTTGAAGAGCGCAGCGGTCAGGTCAGAGCCCGGCGTTACCTCCACCTCCTCGCCCGAGAGCGCGGCGATCAGTTCCAGCACGCGGCTATCGCATACGGTCAGCCAGGCCTGCGCATAGAGCGGTGCCAGCTCGCCCCCGCGCGACAGGCGCACCAGGTGGTCGACATTGGGCGTTACCACGAAGGCGAAGGGGCGCTCAGGATCGCGGCGCACGATGCGTTCCAGCGCGGTCTGGAAACCGATCCGGTCAAAGGCGGAGTTCAAAAACCAGATATGACGCGCCCGCACACGCCGCTCCGCACCCTGAACAGGGCGGGCATTGAGCGTGTGAAGGTTAACCGGCAGCGTCATGGCGTTCCATTCCGGGCCATGTGAACGGGCCCTCACGCCGGGATGTGCAAACCGGATGCCGCTAAATCTTTCCGCCGCCACCCTTTTTGAGTGCCCGCAAGGCAAACCGCCCGGGATGGAGGCTGGCTGCGCCAGTGCGCTCCAGCGGCGAGGGCTCGCCCGTGATCGCGCTGGCAATGGCCTCGGCCAGAAGCGGGGCGTGGGCAAAGCCGCGCGCGCCAAGGCCTGCAAGCGTCCACAGACCATCCACAGCCTCACCCCTCTCATTACAGACGGGGCCAGCGGCCGGCAGACGGTCCGGCAGGGTGGCGCGCACACCGCGCCAGGTCTGCTCCACCCCGCCGATACGGGCCGCCAGTTCCGGCAGGGCGTCGGTCACCGCAGCGCGGATTTCTGCGATGGCCTCCTCAGGGGTCAGGGTCTTGCCGCGCTCGTGGGTCGCTCCTGCAAGCAGACGGCCATCGCCAAGCCCGGCCACATAATGACCCCAGGTGACAGGCGCGGACGGCGCGTCGCCCTCCAGGGTGAACACCGCCACCTGACCGGGCAGCGCCTCAATCGGCAGGCGGGCGGGCACGCCGTCTGGCCAGCCTTCCGCGCCGGTCGCAAGGATCACGTGGGCGGCTTCGAGGAGCGTCTGTCCCTGCCCGTCCAGCAGCGCCCAGCCACCCCCGGCCAGTGGGCGAAGGGCGGCTACTCTCTGAGCGATACGAGGCGTTTCGCCTGCCAGCGCAGGCAAAAGCGCATCGGGGCGGATCAGCCCTGCCCGCTCCATGACGAGGCCGCCTTCATAGTGCAGCCCTGCCCCCGCCATCATCGTGGCGATGCGTTCCAGCCGGTCTGCGCCCTCACCCGCCGCCAGCCGCAGCGCGCCTGTGGCGTCAAAGCCCGGCCGGGCCTGATACATTCCGCGCGCAAACTCGAAAGCGGCAAGGGTGGCGCGGACATGAGGCCGGTCAGCGGCTTCAAGGCGCGGCGTCATCAGGACAGCCGGTCCCGCGGAGGCGCTCTCCCCTGCCGCTAGAAGCGTCACAGGGACATTTCTGGCGGCAAGCGCTCTTGCGCACGCCAGCCCTGCGATACCACCGCCTATGACCGCTACAGGGCCGTTTGCGGGGCTCTTGGCGCGCGCGCTGGCCGGGCCTTCGAACACCGCTTCCAGGCGCTCTCGCTTGCGCCCGAAGCCCGGCACCTTTTCAACCGCGAAACCCGCCGCCGCGAGCCCACGCCGCACCGCACCCGCCACGGTGAACGTCCCTGCGCGCGTACCCGTCTTTGACAGCCTAGCGATATGAGCAAAGACAGCGTCGGCCCACATCGCCTCGTTCAGCGCCGGGGCAAAGCCATCGAGGAACCAGGCATCGGCGGCAAAATCCATCTGCTCGAGTGCGGCTGCGACGTCATCGTGAAAGACGGTCAGCACCACCCGGCCACCGGCAAAAACGCGCCGCTGCGGACCTTTCAGAGGCAGAGGCCAGCTTGCGGTGAGCGCGCGCGCCTCAGATGCCACTTGAGGGAAGGCGAAAAGCGCCCTTGCCGCGTCTTCCTGCCGCAGCGGGAAGCCCTCCACCGACACGAAATGCAGGCGGGCATCGGCTGGCGCAGCGCGCTCGAAAAGCTGCCAGCAGGCAAGAAAATTCAACCCCGTGCCAAAGCCGAGCTCGCCGATAATGATCGTGCCGCCCTGAGCGAAGCGGTCCTCCAGACGGCAGGCTTTCAGGAACACCGCTTCGGTCTCGGCAAGCCCGTTTTCGGCGGAGAAATAGACATCGCCCCCTGCTGCGCGCGGGGCGGCGGGATCGCTCCAGTCAATCTGTGCAAACGGGCGGACGAGGCTCTGCATGGCAGCGGCGTACAAAGGAAAACCGGCCGGAGCAATGCCCCGGCCGGCCAAGTCTCACTCCCCCTTGTATATCGCGGCTGGCTTTTGCGGCCTTATTCAGAGCCGACATTCGAGAGCGCTTCTTCCAATTCAAGGAAGGAGGGCTGCATCTTGCTCGGCACATTGCCGCGTCCGATCTCCACCGAGATCTGGGCCGCATTGCCGTGCAGGTGCGCCACGAGCACGCTCTGGATGATTTTGTAGAAGATCGCTTCCTCGTCGTAGATTTCCTTCATGCGGTGCGCGAACGGGCCGACAAAGCCATAGGCGAGGAACACGCCGAGGAAGGTGCCGACCAGCGCCGAACCGATCATCTTGCCGAGCACGGCGGGCGGCTCGGTAATGGCGCTCATCGTCTTGATGATGCCCAGCACCGCCGCCACGATCCCCAGCGCAGGCAGCGCATCGGCCATGCTCTGCAGAGCGTGCGCCGGGCCGGAGGCCTCGTGACGGTGCTTTTCAAGCTGCTTTTCCATCGCGTCCTCGACCTGGTGCGGGTCTTCCAGGTTCATGGTCATCATGCGCAGCGTGTCGCAGATGAAATCGACCGCGAAATGGTCTTTCAGAATGCGCGGATATTTGGAGAAGAGCGCGCTTTCATGCGGCTTCTCGATATGGGCTTCCAGCGCGATGACGCCCTTGGTTTTCATGGTCTTCGTCAGCGCAAACAGCAGGGCGAGCAGATCGCGATAATCCTGCGGCTTCCATTTCGGGCCGCTGACCAGCTTGGCCAGATCGCCTGCGGTCTTGGCAATCGTCTTGCCCGAATTGCCGATCAGGAAGGCGCCCATGGCAGCCCCCATGATCATCATCATCTCGAAGGGCAGCGCCTTCAGGATGACGTCAAACTTGCCCCCGGCGAGAATGAACCCGCCAAAGACCATGGCGAACACCACGCCCACGCCCACTATCTGAAACATCGTCTCACCATCCCGCGTTCTGCCGGAACCTGATCGTCTGCCGGGTCCGGGGCGGGCGGCTTTTTTTGCCACTCTTCCAGATGCCCCAGCCCGGTCTTTGTGTCCGGTTTCGGCACGTTTCTACGCGAAGATGCTTAAGGCCCGGTTTGCGCGCTGTTAGCGGAGCGTTTACGCCGCAGCGCGGGGCACGGGCGAAAGAAACTTGATGGCCGGGGAGTTGTCCCGCAAGCTGACAACCAGCAGGGGAGATGGCCATGCTGACAGTGCTGCTTGCCGCCACGCTTGGCCTTACGCCCTTCAACTACGAAGCCCCTGAAGCCGAGCGGCTGGCTTTCGCGCTGGATCGCGCCAATCCGGTGGATGAGCGGATTTATGCGGTGTGGTCATTTCTGCGCACTGACGGTCCACCGGATCAGCACGTAACGGCAGATCTGTGGGAGCTTGCGCGATCTGGAGAAGTTGAATTACAGCCAATAGCTCTGCTGGCCATCGCCGCCAGAGGTGACGCGCAGGCTATCCCGGCATTAATTCGTGCCTGCACCAAACCGGTTTCGGACCGTCTGGCCCGCCATCGCGGATCAAGATTCTGCTCTGAACGGCTTGTCGGTTGGCGGATGGGCCGCATTGCCAGCGTAGCAGACGAAGCTGGCATTGACCTGGCTCCAGTGCTGCTTGAGCGATACGACCCTGCAGACACACTCGGTAAGGCGCTCATAATGCAAGCGGCCGCCGATCTGGCCGATGCACGCTTTCGCCCGCTCCTTCCTTCAGCGCTGTCCCCGGACTACTGGAGTGTAAACTGGCTCATCGGATATCACGCCGTCCGCTTGGTCCAGAACCGTCCAGAAATCTCCGATACCGAAATCGAACAGGCTCTCGAACGGGTCGAGGCCGAACACTGGCTACCATTTATGAGGCGATCGGCACGGATCGCACTGCACCTCCTTCGCGTTGGAACGCTTGAGGAAGGCCAAGACCGGGAGCTTGACCCCTTTCTGGCCGAAGCACACTTGGCCGTTGAAGCGGGCATACATTTCGATGGCGAGTTAAGTTTACTGGCCGCGCTGAGAGGATGGGAGGGCCTTCCAATTGAATGGATTGTCGGGGCTGAAGCGCATTGTCCAGCCAGGCAATGGCAACTGGGCGGTCAGGCCGACCCACTTAACGCCAGCAGGCCTTACGGCGCGCCGGCAAGGCATCTCGCCCTTGAGCGCGAATGGATGGTGGTTCAGGGCACCAATTTTGGTGAATGGGGCGGCACCCTCACTGTGGACGGAGCATCGCTACCAGCTGAAATCGTTAGCGAGCGATTGAACGTGATCGACCTTCGACCTGTTAGCGAGTGGGATGTGCTGGTAACCGCAGGAACAGACCACATGATCCGAGGGCTCGGGACGATCGACCGTCTACGCATCCGGGCAGAGCACGAAGATCATCGTACGTTGAATTACCCCTATCGGCTGGAGCGCGTGGTCAGCTTTCCCGGTGCGCCAGTAGAGGTCATTGAACCGGAGTCCGGACACCTTATCGTCATCGGCCGTAGCTGGGCGCTGTCGGTGCGCAATGGCGAGATAGAGGGCTATCTGCCCTGCGCTGTAAGCAGCACGCCGATGGACGCGGCTGACTAGCCGGTTCATACCTCGCGCCATGCGCGACGAACCCCAGATCACTACCCGCAAGGACAGGCGCGCGGCGTTTGCGCTGCTCTTTGTCTGCCTGATGATGGTGGGCGTGGGCAATTCCATGCTGTTTGCGATCCTGCCCCCGCTGGCGCGCGATATCGGCGTGGCGGAAATCTATGTCGGCGCGATCTACACGCTCTCCGCCCTGAT
>CAZCEG010000189.1:0-5165 GCA_964497275.1 uncultured Oceanicaulis sp. | reverse complement strand
CCGGCGGTCGCAATCCATCCTCTACCGGCCCGCCTGTGAGCGCTGCTCGGCGTGCAAGTCCGCGCGCATTCCCGTGGCCGATTTTACCTTCTCACGCTCCCAGCGCCGCATATTGAAGCGCAATGACGACCTGACCCGGGAGATCAAGCCGGCAGAGGCGACGCCCGAACAGTTCGGCCTGATGAGCCTCTATCTGGAAACGCGCCACGGTGACGGCGATATGGCCGGCATGGACTTTTACGACTATGCCACCATGGTCGAGGACGGCATGCAGCGTACCCAGATCGCCGAATACCGGGACAGGGACGGCATGCTCGTTGCCGCAGCGCTCATTGACGAGCTCGCCGACGGGTATTCGCTGATCTACAGCTTTTACGATCCCGCGCGGCAGCCAGGCAGCCCCGGCACCTTCATGATCCTCGATCACGTAAGGCGCGCGCTACAGGCGGGGCTGCCCCATGTCTATCTCGGCTACTGGGTCGAGGGCAGCACCAAGATGGACTACAAGGCGCGCTTCTCTCCGCTGGAGATTCTCGAGCCGGGCGGCTGGCGTCGGCGGCTCGCCTCTGATCCTGAAGACAGCGCCTAGCGCAGGCCGGGGCCGGAATCGCTTGAAAAACCCGCGCCACATGGCAAGACGGGTCATAACAATACCATTCGGGGAAGACAGAGATGGATCGGCGCAAGTTTATCGGCGGCGCGGCAATCGCCGCAGCAGGCACACTCGCGGCATGCGGCGACAGCAATGGCAATGGCGCCGCAAGCGAAGTCGCTGCCCCGGCCGTAAACCGGAACCGCACCCGCCGCCTGCGCATGGTCACCACCTGGCCCGCAAGCTTTCCGGGGCTTGGCACGGCCGCTGAGGCCACCGCGCGCTTCGTGCGCGAAATGTCGGGCGGGGCGCTGGAAATCCAGGTCTATGGCGCGGGCGAGATCGTCGGCGCGTTTGAGGTCTTCGATGCCGTCTCCAACGGCGTGGCGGACATGTATCATGGCGCGGAATACTACTGGCAGGGCCGCTCGCCCGCGTTCAACTTCTACTGCGCCGTGCCGATGGGCATGACCGCCATGGAGATCATGGCGTGGGTGGAATATGGCGGCGGACAGGAGCTTTGGGAGGAGCTGTCCGGCCAGTTCAACCTGATCGCCTTCCAGGCGGGCAATACCGGCCACCAGATGGGCGGCTGGTTCAAGCGCGAGATCAACTCGGTTGCCGATTTCCGGGGACTGCGCGTGCGTATGCCGGGCCTTGGCGGCGATGTGATCCGCGCCATGGGCGGGGCCGCGGTCGCGCTCTCCGGCGGGGAAATCTATCAGGCACTGCAATCTGGCGCGATCGACGCTACCGAATGGGTCGGCCCGTGGAATGACATGGCCTTCGGCTTCTACCGCGAGGCCCCGTTCTATTACGGCCCGGGCTTCCATGAGCCCGGCTCTGCGCTCGCCGTCGGCATTAATCGCGGTGTGTGGGACAGCCTTCCTTCAGACCAGCAGGCGATCGTGAAAGCCGCGTGCCGGGCGGCCAACAACCAGTCCATCGCCGAATTCACCCACCAGAACGGCCTGGCCCTGCAAACCCTTGTCGAGCAGCACGGTGTGCAGCTTCGCACCTTCTCCGACGAGATCTGGCGCGAAATGGGCAGGGTCAGCGAGGAAGTGGTGGCAAACTCTGCCAATGCCGACGCCATTACACGCCGCGTTTATGACAGCTATATCGCCTCCCGGCGGCGCTCGCGCGAATGGGCAAACGTCTCCGAGACGCCCTACCTGCAAAAACGCGAACTCGTGCTTGGGGGTTAAGGTCCTACTGTGCGCGCCGGAGACTGGCTGCTCATCGTCATTCTGGCCCTGACCGGGCTTGTAATCCTCGCCGATACGCTGACCGGCGGCGGCGTGCAGGCATGGGCGGCCTCCGATCTGTCCGCGACAGGCAGAGAGCTCGGCATCGCTCTGGGCTGGATTGGCTGGGCGCTGAGCCCTGCTGCTGCCCTGCCTCTCCTGGCTGCGCTCTGGGCCATTTTCGCAACGCCGCCAGCAGCCATCATCCATGCGCTCCGCCTGATCATCCGCATTGTGGATGCGGTGAACAGCACAATTGGAGACGCCGTGCGCTGGTTTGCGCTGGCGCTGGTTCTGGTAACCAGCCTGATCGTGATTCAGCGTTATGTGTTCGGTATTTCGATCACAAAGTTACAGGAAAGCGTGATCTATTTTCACGCGCTTCTTTTCCTGTTGTCGGGCGCAGCGACCCTGCTGGCCGGCGGTCATGTCCGCGTCGACATCCTCTACGCCAAGCTCAAGCCCGCATCGAAGGCATGGACGGATATTCTGGGCGTCTATCTCGCCCTCATTCCGATGTGCTGGCTGATCCTTGATACCTCCCGCTCCTATGTCGGGGGCGGGTGGCGTATCCTTGAACGGTCTCGTGAGGGGGATGGCCTGCCATTGGTCTTCGTGCTGAAAACCGCCATTCCGGTGTTTGCCGTGATGATGATTGCCCAGGGTGTCGCGATGGCTGCCAGAGGCGTTCTGGTGCTCGCTGACCGGAAGGCTCAGCAACCGGCCTTGCGCGATGATCCATCAAGGAGCGCCCTGTGATGGATGCGCTTCTGGTCGCCCTGCCCTTCCTGATGTTTCTTGCCGCGATTGCAGCCCTGCTGCGTGGCTTTCCGGTGGCGTTCACGCTGGCGGGCGTTGCCATCCTCTTTGCGTTGATCGGCCTCGCGCTCGACGTCTTCGACCCGCTGCATCTACGCGCCTTCCCGCAGCGCATCTACGGCAACATCATGGAGATGGACAAGGCGATCCTCGTTGCCGTCCCGCTCTTCGTGTTCATGGGCGTGATGCTGGAAAAGTCGCGCGTCGCCGAGGAGCTTCTTGAAGCCATGGGCGCGCTCTTTGGCTCGCTGCGGGGCGGGCTTGGCATCTCGGTAGTGGTCGTAGGCGCACTGCTGGCCGCCTCCACCGGCATTGTCGGGGCGACCGTGGTGACGATGGGCCTGCTGGCCCTGCCTACCATGCTGCGCAGAGGCTATGACCCGGCGCTTGCCACCGGCTCCATCGCAGCCTCCGGAACGCTGGGCCAGATCATCCCGCCTTCCATCGTTCTGATCCTTCTGGGTGACCAGCTTTCCAGCGCCTATGCGCGCGCCCAGCGCGAACAGGGCATTTTCGCGCCTGACATCGTGACCGTGGGCGATCTCTTCGCAGGCGCGCTCATCCCCGGCCTGCTGCTGGTCGCGGCCTATATCATCTACCAGATCGTGATTGCCGTGATCCGTCCCGGTGCCTCGCCCGCCATCCCGAAGGACGAGATCAGCGCGGACTGGGGCCAGATATTGCGCGCACTCCTGCCGCCTTTGGCGCTGATTGTTGCGGTGCTGGGCTCGATCCTCGCAGGTCTTGCCACCCCGACCGAAGCGGCTGGCGTAGGCGCGCTGGGCGCCATGCTGCTGGCGGGCTTCAGGAATGCGGGCGGCAGCGGCAATCCGCTGCGTGGCCGTCTGCTGACGGCGTTCGGAGCCATTGGCTTCATCGCGCTTATTGCCGCAGCGATGGTCCTCGACCTGCGTGGCGGGGTTGGCGGCAGCACCCAACTGCTCGCGTTCGCGCTGGCAGCGCTTGCGGTTATCGGGACGCTGGCCGCCATCATCCGGCTTTACCGGTCCGGGGTGCTGGACGAGGTGATGGTGCAGACGGCGCGCATCTCCTCGATGGTATTTGTGATCCTGATCGGCGCATCGCTGTTCGCGCTGGTGTTCCGCGAGCTCGGCGGCGACACCAGCGTCCGCCAGATGCTCGAAGCCGTGCCCGGCGGCGTGTTTGGCGCACTCTTCGTGGTCATGCTGATCATGTTCGTACTCGGCTTCTTCCTCGACTTCATCGAGATCACCTTCGTGGTGGTGCCGATTGTTGCGCCGATCCTCTTCCTGATGGGGGTGGACCCGATCTGGCTTGGCGTGATGATGGCGCTGAACCTGCAGACCAGCTTCCTCACCCCGCCCTTCGGCTTCTCGCTCTTCTATCTTCGCGGCGTAGCCCCGCCTGGGGTTGCAACAGGCGCGATCTATCGCGGTGCGGTCCCGTTCGTTATCATCCAGCTACTCGCCATTGCTGCGGTAGCAGCCCTTCCCTGGCTGGCGACCGCCCTGCCGCGAGCGCTTTATGGCTGATCACGACCCCGCAACCGACGATACCGGCCCATACCGGCCTTCCCGCGACGCACGCGCAACATTGCAGCGAAGCGTCATCGTCGTCATGGCGCTCGCGATCACGGTCGTCTTCGTGTGGATGGTGAAGGATTTTCTGGGCGCGGTATTTCTGGCGGTCGTGCTGGCCCTGTTTCTGACGCCCGCGCATGAAGGGCTGGCGGGCAGCCTTGGCAAAAAACAGCGGCCGAAGCTTGCCGCGGCGATCCTGCTCATAGCCATGATGATTGTCGGCCTGTTGCCGCTGGGCTTCCTGATTGTGGTAATCGTTCAGCAGGCGATGGATATCAGCGAAGCGCTCAGCCCGTTTGTCCGGGAACAGTTCGCAGCGTGGCGCGATGCCGGCGGCGGTGTCCCCGAATGGATGCCCTATCGTGACGAGATCATCGCCTATCAAGGTGAGATCGCGGCCCAGCTGGGTGATTTTGCTTCAACGGCAGGACGGGTCTTCGTCAATGCGATCACGTCGGCAGCAAGCTCCACATTGATGCTGTTCCTCAACGCGATCGTCTTCCTGTATGCGCTGTACTTCTTTCTGGTCTATGGCCGCTCCATGCTGGGCACGACCATGGACCTGCTGCCCTTACGCCCGCGTGACCGCAGGCTCCTGGCGGGCCGCGCCCTGTCCACCATCCGCGCAACCGTGAAGGGAACGCTCGTCATCGGCATCGTGCAAGGCGGCGTCACCGGCCTCGCCCTTGCTGTGGCCGGGGTGCCCGGCGCTGCCTTCTGGGGTGCGCTGGCAGGCCTTCTGTCGGTCATTCCGGGTATTGGCACGCCTCTGGTCTGGGGACCAGCAGCAGCCTGGCTGATTTTTCAGGACCAGCTCGTGGCCGGTATCGTACTTGGCGCGTTCGGCTTCATCGTCATCATGAATATCGACAATTTCCTGAGGCCGCGCCTTGTCGGGCGCGATGCGAAGATGAGCGATCTGATGGTCCTGATATCGACGCTCGG
>CAZCEG010000188.1:0-5167 GCA_964497275.1 uncultured Oceanicaulis sp. | reverse complement strand
GGCAGGGCGAAATGGCTGTCTGCATCTGCGCGGCCGTGTCCCGGAATGTGCTTGATGACGCCGGCCACGCCCTGATCCTTCATGCCGGCAATCGCGGCGCGCGCCATTTCGGCAATCGGCCCCGGCTCTGCGTGAAAGGCGCGATCCCCGATCACCGCGTCCGCGCCGGGAATGGCAAGGTCGACCACGGGCGCGCAATCGCAATCCATGCCGAGATCGCGCAGCTCCTGCGCCAGCAGGCGGTGATTGAGGCGGACCGCTTCCAGCGCCAGTTCCGGCTCCCTGTCCCACAGCTCGCCAAAACGCGCGGCAGGCGGCGCGGCACGCCAGAGCGGCGCTTTCAGGCGCTGTACGCGTCCGCCTTCCTGATCGAGGAAGACCGGGGCCTCCCAGCCCACACAGTCGCGCAGATCATTCACAAGGCGGATGATCTGCTTGGGCCGGTCGATATTGCGCCCGAACAGGATGAAGCCCCACGGATTGGCGTCGCGCAGGAATGCCTTCTCATCGGGTGTCAGCGCCTCGCCGGAGACGCCGTAAATCGCTGCCGACACGCTCATCGTGCCGCCACCAGACAGTCCTGCCCGCGAGAGGACAGGGTCTGACAGAAGCGCGAGGCTTCGTCGCGCGTCTCAAACCCGGCAATGCGCAGCCGGTGATAAATGCCGCGCGCGCCCAGATTGGCCTCCACTATGGACGGGCCACGTCCACTGGCCAGATCGGGAAAGCGCGAGACGAAGTTGATCCACGCCTCCTCGGCTTCTTCAATCGTGCGGAAGGCGGCGATCTGGACGACGAAATTGCCGCTGGCACTTGCCGTGCTTGTGGCAGGGGGGGCGGAAGCTGGCTGGGCCGGCTCCGTTTGAGTGGCTGCCGGCTGCTGGGCAGGCGGTTGTCCGGCCTGACGGGCAGGCTCAGGTTCCGGATCCGGCTGGCGGACAGGCTCGGGCTCCGGTTCAGGCGCGCGCTCTTGCGCGCTGTCCAACCGGTCGGCATCGGCGGTCTCCACCGTCAGCGGCGGGCGCTCGGGCGCGGTTACCGGCTCCTCGGGGCCGGGGCGCACGGCTGCATCGATTTCTGCCGTTTCAACGCGCGCCTGCTCACGCTCACGCAGGCTATAGGCCTCAATGTCCTGACCGGGGATTTCCACACCGCCGGGATCGGTGGGTGCCACGCGCCAGGGCTGACTGTCAGCGGTGAGGATCGGCGCGGTATTACGCTCCCGCACACCCAGATTATACGCGCTCCAGACCACGCCCAGGAACAGCACCAGCACCACGGCTGCAGCCAGCAGCAGGATCGGGCCCCGGCGCCCATGCCCATCCTCGCGCGCGTCGAACGTGTCGTAATCGTCGTCGGACGGCGAATAGCTTTGGCTGTATCGGTCCCGAGCGGACATGTTGATCCCGTATCCAGTATGGCTTGGCGCGAATCAGTGACGCGCGCGGTTGGTTAACAGAGTATCAATATGTGAAGCGCCGCGCCTGCAATCAGCGCCAGGCTTCCACATGAAAAAGCCGACGGTGCTCGTCAATCGCGTAGCGGTCGGTCATCCCGGCAATGTAATCGCACACCACGCGCGCCGTCACCGGGCTGCCTGCAGTGTCGGTCTGACGCTGGAATTCGGTCGGCAGCAGGGCGGGGTCTTCAAGGAAGGCCGCAAAGAGATCGACCACGATCCGCTTGCCCTTCTCCTTGGCCCGTTTCACCTTGTATTGCAGATACATGTTGGCATAGAGGAAGCGCCGCACGGCAGAGAGCTTCTCCATCATGGGCTCGGAAAACGCGACCACCGCATGATCGAGCGCGCGCACCTCTTCAGCCGATCTCACGCCCGATGCGGAAAGCCGCGCCCGGCTTTCGTCCAGCACATCGGTGACCATGAGGCCAATCATGCGGCGCACGGCCTCGTGGATCATCAGGCTTTCGGAAATATCCGGGTATTCGGCGCGAACGCCAGCAAACACCTCGCCCACCATCGGCAGGGCCATTACCTCGTCGAGTTTGAGTATCCCGGCACGCAGCCCGTCATCAATATCGTGATTGTTGTAGGCGATGTCGTCAGAGAGGGCCGCGATCTGCGCCTCCACCGATGAGTGTGTGTGCAGCTCCAGCGCTTCCCAGTCCTCATAGGCGGTAAAGCCCCAGGGCAGGCTCGCCGGATCATCGCCCTTCTGCATCAGCGGTCCGTTATGCTTCACAACGCCTTCCAGCGTCTCCCACGCCAGATTAAGCCCGTCAAAGCGCGGATAGCGCCGCTCCAGCCGGGTGATCACGCGCAGCGTCTGGGCGTTGTGATCAAACCCGCCAAAATCCTTCATGGCCTCTGCCAGCCCGTCCTCGCCGGAATGGCCGAAGGGCGGGTGGCCGAGATCGTGAGCGAGCGCTGCGGCCTCTGCGAGGTCTTCATCCACGTGCAGGGCGCGCGCCAGCGTGCGGGCGATCTGCGCCACTTCCAGCGAGTGCGTCAGGCGCGTGCGGTAATGGTCACCCTCATGGGCGACGAAGACTTGCGTCTTCTCTTTCAGGCGGCGAAAGGCGCTGGAATGGATGATGCGGTCCCGGTCACGCTGGAAGGGCGTACGCGTCGCGCTTTCCGCTTCCGGATAGTGCCGTCCGCGGGATCGGGCCGGATCGCAGGCATAGGGCGCGCGCTGAACAACCATGAAACGCCTTTCCTCATCAGCCGGTCTTTATTCCGGCAGGCAACACGTCCATATATCTGCTTGTCACCAAAACGGGAACCGCACTGCCCATGAGCGACACCCAGCTTACGATTTCGCAAAATGCCGCGCGGCAGATCAACACGATCCTCGCCAGCCAGGGCGCGCAATACTTGCGCGTATCGGTGGTGGGCGGCGGGTGTTCGGGCTTTTCCTACAAGTTCGATCTGGAGACCGCGCGCGCCGAGGATGACCTCGCCATCGAGCGCGACGGGGCGACCGTGCTCGTCGATCCGATGAGCATGGAGTTCCTAGCCGGGTCCGAGCTGGATTATGCTGACGAGCTGATCGGCGCCGCCTTCAGGATCACCAATCCCAACGCCACGGCGGCGTGCGGGTGCGGGACGAGCTTCGCTATCTGACATATCGGGATTTCGGGGGGAATTCATGGACGTTGCCACCGCCTTGAAGCAGCGCGTCTCCACGCGCGCCTTTCTGGATACGCCGGTCAGCGAAGCAGAGGTGCGCGCGATCCTTGATGAAGCGCGCTGGGCGGCGTCAGGCGGCAATCTCCAGCCCTGGCGGGTGAAGGTGGTGGCAGGCGCGGCGCGCCAGCGCGTTATTGACGCCGTGCAGGCAAAGCTCGCCACCGATCCCTTCACCAATGAGGCGGACTTCACCGTCTATCCCGAAGGCCTGTGGGAGCCTTACCGGTCGCGCCGCTATCAGGTGGGCGAGGACATGTATGCGCTTTTGGGCATTCCGCGCGAGGACAAGGGGGCGCGCCTGGCGCACCTGATGGCGAACTACCAGTTCTTTGGCGCGCCAGTGGGCATGTTCTTCCTGATCGACGAGCGCATGGGCCCCAATCAGTGGGCGCACATGGGCATGTTCATGATGAGCCTGTGCCTTGCCGCAGAGGCGCGCGGCCTTGCCACCTGCATGCAGGAAGCCTGGACGCCCCACCGCCAGACGGTGGCAAAGGCGCTGGGCGTGGAAGCGCCCGAGCTGGTCTATTGCGGGCTGGCGCTTGGCCATGCGGACACGTCGGCCAAGGTGAACCAGCTGCGTTCACGCCGCGCCGAAGTGGACGAGATCGCGGAGTTTGAGGGGTTTTAGAACCCACACGTGAACTGCCCGTCACAGAACGCCTTGATGGCTTCCGAATAGGCCAGCAGCGCGCCCGCCCAGAGAACGGGCGGCAAGATGACCCACATCACGCCCGCGCCGGGCCTACGCGCGAAGAACACGATCCAGCCGATCACCAGCCCGACTGCCGCCACGAACGGGCCGGCCATCATGAAGTACAGCACGGCGCGCATGAGGTCGCGGCTTGCCCCGCTTTCCACCGCGCCGGAATAGGCCATCATCGACGGGGCCCAGATCGCAAGGCCAAACAGGGCGGCGCACGCAGCAGCAAGGCTTGCCAGCACGAGGGTAATGACTGCTAGAAAGGTGATGCGCCGCTCGCGCACGCCCGCAATCGAGGCCCGTGGCGGGTTGTCGGTCATGTCGGGTCCCTGTTGAACACCCAAGCTGCCGATCCTGTCGGCAAGAGGCAGTCTAGCATGAGTCTGACCATCGCGACGTGGAATGTTAATTCCATCAAGGCCCGCCTGCCCAACGTGCTGGACTGGCTCGGCGAGGCAAAGCCGGACATTGCCTGCCTGCAGGAGATCAAATGCGTGGACGAGGCCTTCCCGCGCGAGGAGATCGAGGCGCTCGGCTATAATGTCGAGACGGTGGGCCAGAAGACATATAACGGCGTTGCCCTGCTATCCCGCTTTCCCATCGAGGAAGTGGCGCAGCGCGCCCTTCCCGGCGATGAGAGCGATGATCAGGCCCGCTATATCGAGGCGGTGATCAGCGCGCCCGCTGGCCCTGTGCGCGTGGCCAGCATCTATCTGCCCAATGGCAACCCCGCCCCCGGCCCCAAGCACGACTACAAGCTTGCCTGGATGGAGCGCCTGCGTGTCCATGCGGCGGGGCTTCTCGCCTTTGAAGAGCCGCTGGTGCTGGCGGGCGATTACAACATCATCCCGCGCGATGTGGACGTGCACGACCCGGCCGCGTGGGAGGGCGATGCCCTGATCCGCCCGGACAGCCGCGATGCCTTCTTCGCGCTGTTGTGGCTGGGCTTTACCGAGGCCTTCCAGCACTGTGACGGCAGGGCAGACCAGTACACCTTCTGGGACTATCAGGCCGGCGCATGGCCGAAAAATCACGGCATCCGCATCGACCATCTCCTGTGCTCGCCGCAGGCCGCCGACCGGCTCAAAAGCGTCGAGATCCACAAAGGGGTCCGGGGCAAGGAAAAGGCGTCTGACCACGTGCCGGTGGTGGGCAGTTTCGCGCTGTAGAGGCGACCGTATACGCTCATCCTCCGGCGCGCAGCGATCCGAGGGACCAATGGTGTCTCCCCCCGTTCACGGGGGGAGTGGCCCGAAGGGCCGAGGGGGGTATTGCCGAAAAAGTTCCCCCCTCCGTCAGCTGCGCTGACACCT
>CAZCEG010000187.1:0-5190 GCA_964497275.1 uncultured Oceanicaulis sp. | reverse complement strand
CGAGCAGCAAGAGGTTGCCGCCTTCTTTCAGCATTTTGGCCAGATGCACCCGGTTACGCTCACCGCCGGAGAGCACGCCGACCTTCTTCTGCTGGTCGCCGCCCTTGAAGTTGAACGCGCCGACATAGGCCCGGCTCGGCACTTCATGCCCGCCCAGCGAGATCATGTCATGGCCGTTGGAAATCTCTTCCCACACGGTTTTCTTCGCATCCAGAGCATCGCGC
Organism: uncultured Oceanicaulis sp.; assembly: GCA_964497275.1. Classification (GTDB taxonomy): domain Bacteria; phylum Pseudomonadota; class Alphaproteobacteria; order Caulobacterales; family Maricaulaceae; genus Glycocaulis. The sequence continues at coordinate 4,966 of CAZCEG010000187.1, read as the reverse complement.
GACTGGTTCACATAGCCGAGCTTCACCGTCTCGCCGATTTTCACCGTGCCGTTATCGGGCTTTTCCTCGCCGACAATCATCTTGAAGAGCGTAGTTTTACCGGCCCCGTTCGGGCCGATCACGCCGACCACGCCGCCCGGCGGCAGCTTGAAGGTCAGATCCTTGATCAGCAGCTTGTCGCCGAAGCCTTTGGATACATTGTCAAACTCGACCACATTGCCACCCAGGCGCGGACCGGGCGGAATGCGGATGGTGGCGGTGGAGATTTTCTCCCGGTCCGCCGCATCGCGCATCTCTTCGTATGACTTGATACGCGCCTTGGATTTGGCCTGACGCGCTTTCGGGCTGGAGCGGATCCACTCCAGTTCCCGGGCGAGCGCGCGCTGCTTGGCGCCTTCCTCGCGCGATTCCTGTTCCAGCCGCTTGGTCTTCTGCTCCAGCCAGTCGGAATACCCGCCCTTGTAGGGGATGCCCTGACCGCGATCGAGCTCCAGCGTCCAGGTGGTGATGGAGTCGAGGAAGTAGCGGTCGTGGGTGACGATCAGCACCGCGCCGTCATAGTTTTCAAGGTGATGCTGAAGCCAGGCTACGCTTTCGGCGTCCAGATGGTTGGTCGGTTCGTCGAGCAGCAGCATGTGCGGCTTGGAGAGCAGGAGCTGGCAGATCGCCACGCGGCGGCGCTCACCCCCGGAAAGGTTCGTTACCGAAGCATCGCCCGGCGGGCAGCGCAGGGCCTCCATCGCCATCTCGATCTTGGAATCGATATCCCACGCATCGCGCGCATCGACCTGCTCCTGCAGGGCGGTCATCTGCTCCATCAGCTCGTCGGAATAGTCTTCCGCCAGCTGCATGGCGATGGCGTTGTAGGAATCATAGATTTTCTTGTCTTCAGAGCCTTCGATGACGTTTTCCCAGACGGTCTTCGTCTCGTCGAGTTTCGGCTCCTGCGGCAGATAGCCGACGCGCACGCCCTTTTCCGCCCAGGCCTCGCCGGTGAAGTCGGTATCCATGCCGGCCATGATGCGCAAAAGGGTGGATTTACCCGCGCCGTTGACGCCAACAACGCCGATCTTGGCATCGGGCAGGAAGTGCAGCGAAATGCCGGAAAAGACCTGCTTGCCGCCCGGATAGGTCTTGGCCAGCTTGTCCATGTGATAGACGTATTGATAGGACGACATAAGCCGGACTCCTCGTAAGACCTGACAGGGGAAAAGCGTGGCCTGCGCTATAGCGCAGCCGGGCCGGTCAGCGCAATGGAAGGGGTGAGCGCGAGGGCGATATAAAAGCCCCGCCCGGACATCGATCCGGGCGGGGCCTCGACGTCCAGCCGCTCAAGCGGTCAGCCGCCAGATTTGGCAGGCATGAGGCGCTCGACAGTGACCATGATGATCACCATCACCGACGCCGCCGCCAGCACACCGGAGTAGCTGCGCAGGATCGCGGTCAGATACTCCCCGGCGACCGGTATCGCTTCCAGCGCGCCGGCACCGACCAGCAGGAAGATCGCAGCGATCAACACACCGCGCCTGTGATCTGCAGAGACGAAAAATCCGCTCGCAAGGCCGAGAAGTGCGAGCACGGCACCGCCATACTCAAAGGTTACAAAAGCTAGAATGACCGCCGCTAAAATACTGACGGCCCAGACAATTTTTGCAATAGACATCAGGCTCCTCCCAGTTTTTCTTTTATATCGCGCCATTCAAATGCACGATGGTTAACGCTAAGCTGAGTTCTGGCGATTCCACAAGACAAATTGAAAACAGCCGAATGCACGCCCCTGCGCAGGCAGGGGCGGCGTTACGATTGGAAAGAGGCTGGCGCTATTCCTTTTCGAGCGCGAAGGCGTCGAGCTCCACCCCGTCCGCGTTGATGGCGCGGTAGGAGAGCGTGCCGGCAGCGGAGTCCATCTCGATGATCTGGTAGGTGCGCTCATTCGTGGTGCCAAAGGCGATGAAGTCGCGCAATTCCTGCTCGTACATCTTCGTGCCGGACACGGCGACGAGATAGATCGTGCCATGCTCGCCTGGCTCTGCCGGGCGATGGCCGCGCATCGGCACGGTGCGCATATAGGCGTGGTCATGGCCCTGAAAGGCGATGTCCACATTGTGCCGGTCAAAGATCGGTCCCCAGGCATCGCGCAAGGGCTGGTTGTCGCGGCCCGGACGTGAGGCGTAGAAAGGATGGTGGTAGATCACCACTTTCCACCGCGCATCGCTTGTCCCCAGCACGCGGTCCAGCCATTCTGTCTGCGTTTCCGGCTCGATCAGGTCATAGTTGGAATCCATCACCACGATCAGCATGTCCTGATAGGTCAGGTGATAGGTGCGGCCCGGATCGAGGCGCTCGGAGCCGTTATCCGGCAGGGCGAAGTGATTGAGATAGATGGTGGGATGGCCGCCATGGCTGTCATGATTGCCGATGGCCGGAATGATGACCGAGCGGTCAAACACGCTGGAGCCTTCCTCGAAGAACTGATCCCAGTTATCGCGCTCGGTCCCCTTGTCGATCAGGTCGCCCGCAATCATCCAGAAGCGGATATCGGGAAACCTGTCATAGGCTTGGCGGATGAGATCGCCCCACTCATCGAGCCCGTTCTGCGGATCACCGAGATAGACGAACTGCCACGGCTCTGATCCCGGATCGCCTGCGGTGTGGAAACGGCGCGTCTCGCTCCAGCTTTCACCGCCATCGGCGCTGACGCCGAAGACGTAAGAGGTCGCCGGTTCCAGACCCGTCAGGCGCGCACGGTGCAGCTGGATCGCGCCATCATTGACGATCTGGCGCGTGGTCAGCGTAACGCTCTGCGCGCCGGCGTAAGTGACCTCGATATCGGGCGTGCTGGCATAGTCTTCAGCCGGCGCATACCACATGACCGGCACGTGATCGCCATCGCGCGTGCGCCACTGGATGGTGATCTCGTTCCTCGGATCACCCTGCCAGGTCTGGGTGATGTGGTCCGGCTGGTCTGAGGACGGGTAATCGGTCAGGCGGAAGAAGCCGACCATACGGGAGACGAACTCCCAGCTTTCAAACGAGCGCAGCACCGGCAGGCCGTCGAGCTCTTCAGGCAGGGCGTTGAAATAGTCGTTGTCATCAATGAACGGCTCGCCGCCTTCGCGGGCGATTCGAACATCGGTGCCCGCCACCAGCGGGGTGATGACGACCGGCGCGTCACCCTCCAGCGGGCGCGCAAACACGACATAGGGTTTCAGCTCGCCGGAGAAGGAGGGGATGCCGAGGCGCACCTCGCCAGCGGCCTCATCGCGCTGCCATACCTCGTACGGGTCTTCCACATCGACGATGAAATCCAGGTCCGCGCGGCGCTCAAAGCCCAGCGCCTCCAGCCAGAACGGCCGCTCGCCATACATGCCGTCATAGGCGACATAGATGCGCGCAGGGCGGTCTACGGAAAAATGGACAAAGGCTGTGGAGAGGTAGTCCCGCTCCTCGTCCGTCAGGGCCGCGAGCGCGGTATCCGGCGTCAGCCCTACCAGCGCCTCATCCTCCATCGCGGCCGACAACCGGTCGAGGATGGCGGAGACATAGGCCTCCAGCTCTGCATGGGGATTGTCGGCGGGCGCGCGGGCATGATCCTCGGCGAAGCGTGCGCCGGGGTCAGCGTAGGCGAGCGATGCGGACAGGACAAAGGCGGTGGCAGCAGCGATAAGGCGGCGCATTGAAGTCTCCCCGAACAGCGGGGCGAACCCGCCAGCAATTCTCCCCTTATAGCGCGGGCGGAGCCCGTGTGTGTGACAGTTTCGTGGCCCGCACCTGCCTGATTGATCGCTACCCGCCGGGGCATTAGCTTGAGGCCATGACACACCCCATCCCCCCCGCCACCATCCAGAAATTCCACGTAAAGGGCGGCCCCGCCGCCGGCCGCAAGGCCCTGCCGCTTCTGAGGAACGTGCTTCAGACGCAGGGGCTGGACGGTTTCCTCATCCCGCATGAGGACGAGTATAATAACGAGTACGTCCCCGAGAGCGCGGACCGGCTCGCCTGGGCGACGGGATTTACCGGATCAGCGGGCGCGGCGATCGTGATGAAGGACCGCGCGGCGATCTTCACCGATGGCCGCTACACGCTGCAGGTCCGCACCCAGGTCGATGGCGATCTCTTCGCGTTTGAAGGTTTCCCCGAGCCCGGCATCGCAGGCTGGATCGCCGCGCATGCGCGCAAGGGCGAGGTCATTGGCTATGATCCGCGCCTGCACACGCCAGACGCCATTGCCCGCATCGAGACGGCCGCCGCCAGCGCAGGCGTGACCCTGAAAGCGGTGGAGGTGAACCTTGTCGATCTGGCATGGACGGACCGCCCCCCTGCCCCGATGGCCACGATCCGCCCGCACGCAGCCGAGCTGACCGGCAAGGCCCATGGCGAGAAGATCGACGCACTGGCGCGCACTTTAAGCGCAGACGGGGTGGACGCCGCGGTGATCACCGATCCGGCATCGGTCGCGTGGGCGTTCAATATCCGCGGCGGCGATGTGGCGTGCACGCCGCTGCCGCTGGGCCGGGCGATCATCCTTGCCGATGGCACGGCAGACCTCTTCATCGCGCCGGAAAAGGCCGATCCCGCCCTGCACATGCATCTGGGCAATATCGTGCGCGTGCATGACGAGGCGCGCTTTGATGCCGCGCTGGCAGAGCTTGGCGGCAGAAGCGTGCGCATCGATCCTGCGACGGCCTCTGCCCATGTGTTCAATGTGTGCGCGGCGGCGGGCGCGGTGATCAAGCGTGGGCCGGATCCGGCGGCCCTGCCCCGCGCGATCAAGAATGCGGTCGAGATCGAGGGCGCGCGCCAGGCGCATATCCGCGACGGCGCGGCGATTGTCCGCTTCCTCCACTGGCTGGACACTGAGGCGCAATCGGGCGAGGTGGACGAGATTGGCGCGGCGGTGCAGCTGGAAACCTTCCGCAAGCGCAGCGATCTCTTCCGCGATATCAGCTTTGAGACGATTTCCGGC
>CAZCEG010000186.1:0-5202 GCA_964497275.1 uncultured Oceanicaulis sp. | reverse complement strand
CGGCATCGCCGACGCTTACCTCTTCCATGCCGCGCGCCTCGATGACCCTCTGGTCGAAGCCTTCAAAGCGCCCGCATACCAAAATCACGCCCGGCCCTTCCGCCCACTCCCGGACCATCGTCTGAGAGAGCGGTTTGCCGCGCGGTGTGAGGCAGATCAGCGGGCGGCCTTCACGCTCCACACTGTCTACCGCCTCCGCAATCACATCCGGGCGCAGCACCATTCCGGGGCCGCCGCCAGCGGGGGTGTCATCAACGGAGGCGTGCTTATGACGGGAAAATGCGCGGATGTCCACAGTCTCTAGCGCCCATTTGCCCTCTTTGAGCGCAGTGCCGATCAGCGACACGCCGAGCGCGCCGGGAAAGGCTTCTGGATAGAGGGTGAGAACGGTGGCGGTGAAGGTCATGGGAGGGGGTGTATGCGCCAGCAGGCGCGGCGGGGCAAGGGAGATCAGGCTACCCAGAAGTAAATGACGCCCCACGCCCTCCAGTGTCCGTGCTCGGCGTCTTTCTGGTAAATTGTTTCATTCCCGCCTCCGCACCATCCATAACAATGATGACGCATCCCGAGTATTGCTGCGCTTTCATCGATGGACATAACGATGGGAGTAAAGCTGATGCGCGTCTCGTGGGTGAAGCCGAGGCCAATCCACTCCACCGTGTATACCTGCGGCATCCAGACGCGTCGTCCGTCAGGGGCTGTCGCTATCGCGGTCAGCGGATCGACCAGCAGCACATCCAGACCGGCAAAGTCTGCGGCAGCGCAGGGAAATGGACCGGACCTTTCATAAGCTTGCCTGTAACCCGGCCAGAACTCTGCACCTGTCTGCTGAGCGAGATTGAGTGTACTTTTTTGCACGCGGCTGCGGAGCGGGTCTTCCATTGGCTGGTCGAGCGCTTCGGCGGTAGGCAGCAACCGGCCTGATGACCGTTCATCCACGTCATCTGGGTGCACCCTCATCATCTCGGCCATCGTCACAAGCCGGCTGTAAATGCGCAGGGGTGCCGCATCGTCCGGGCCCAACTGTTCCAATAGGTCTTCGGTGGCCACACGCATGATGGCGCAGGACTCGTCGCCAGCGGGCGTCAGCGCTGCCGTTCGCGGGAGGGGTACCCTTACATCGAACAGCGATACCGCAAACAGCGCGGCGGCGATCCCCAGCGCAGAGAGGAATAGTGGTAGAGCTCGCATGGGTCATCCTCCCCGGCACTATCTGTAGTCGAGATTTGGGTGGCGTCTCCACCGCATGCAATGGCTAGCCGGAAACTCGGGCTGGCGACGCACCTGATACGAAGGGGCAAGGGGGCTAGTTCCAGTGGAGAACACCCGTCTCGGCCGCCACCTCCCAGCCATCACCAGCGCGCTCAAGCATTACCCATGCCCAGCCACCCCGGTTGGACGCCATGCCCGCTGGCAGCATCCGGCCGTCACGCAGCCGTGCGGCATACCTTGTATGGCGGGACGCCAGTATCAGCGCGTGTCGTCCATCAGGGGAAATCGCCGGGCGGGATACGGCGAAGATATACTGATAACTGGCAGTTCCCGGCGGCAGTGAAGCCGGTTCGGAGAACGCGTCGACAATCGCCACGCCATCGAGCTCGCAGCTTGTAGGGCGCATGTCCGCTGCAGCTTCGGCAAACGCCTCGGCTATGCCGTCAGCCAGCGGCCCTGCACGCTGCTCAATATAAGGCCGGTAGCGGTCCAGAAACGCCCCGGCCCGGCTTGCCGCAAGCTCCGGGTCCGCCGCCGCTTCGGCCGCGCGCCTCTCGCGCTCGGCGAGGATGACGGGCAGGTCTGCCGAGTCCAGCACGGTGTCTGGCGAATGCGGATTATTCCATGGATCAAAGGGCGCTGCCTGCAATTCGAACCGGCGGACCACCGCGAGCTCGGCGCATTCGCGGCATGTCTCGGTCGTTTCCTCGCAGACGCATACCTGCTCTGTGGTCTGCGAGCTGCCTCGCAGATGGTGCGCGATGACGGCATCGATCACGCTGCACTCCGCCTCGTCAGCAGGGTCTGCCGCGAGGAGCTGTAGCCCGGTCAGGAGTGCTGTGATCATCTGTCCGCCTCCCCGCTAACCGCACAGTGATCCGTGAGGTGCGAATGCGGTCTCCGCCCGATACCGCCAGCGTCCGTCGACAAGCGTGTACAGGCATATATTGCCCTCAATCAGAGTGACGGCCAGCTGACCGCCCGCATCCAGCGCAGGCCTTGTGGCGCGCAGATAGATGATCGGGGCGTGTTCCATGTTGTTCCGCCAGAAAATACCGTGGGGGTCATATGGGTGACTTGCCGGTTCAGGCCGGGGTAAATGGCCCGGCCGGTCAGGCCGGATGTTCTCTCGTCGGCGCCATTCCTGATGAATTGCATCTCTTCGCGAGTAGAACTCAGCTTCTGAGACAAACTCCATGCCTGAGATGCCGGGGCAATTCACGCGCCCGCCTCGCAGGCTTTCCAGAAACGCCGCCTGCACGTGCCCGAGTTCGAGCCGGCGAATATTTTCGGGCATGAACCGGGACACTCCGGACAGCCACCGCATCAATTCATCAAACCGTGTCGGGTCGAAATGGTTGGGGTCGGGGTTGCGGGCCGGAGCATACCAGCTGTCGCTGACAAAGATGATGGCGTCCTCGGGCTGCGCCGCGATCCTGTCTGCCAAGAGCCTGCACGCCGCCTCGTCAGCAGGGTCTGCCGCGAGGAGCTGTAGTCCGGTCAGGAGTGCTGCCCACATGAGACATTATCCCGCTTCGCAAAGGTTTGGCAGCAAGGCGGGATCGGGAGCGGGAGGAGTGGGTTCATGCCTGCCGGTATCGCGGTGAATGCGGACAACTGTTACCTCGACCTGTTCATCCAAACAGTAGGACATCCCAACCGGCGCGAAGCGCCACAGCGATGCCGCATATGCCATGGCAGCGGTCTGCAACCTCGTAACATATTGGGTTGAAAGATTGCTGATGCAGGAGACCTCCGGCTGCTCGTCCACTCCGCGCGCATCAGGGTTAAACGCCAAAGCGCAGTGCATATGGACCGCTCCTTGAGCCACTGCACGCGACGGCAGATAGGGACGTGTCTGCACCAGAGATTGACCTGGCGCAGGCTGCCACACGCCATCTGTAACCTGCATGGTCAACTGGTCTGCTGCCCAGACCATGGGCGCCGGATTGCCGTCCTGACGGCGCAGGCGCGGCAACGGCAGGTCCATCGCGGCGATTGATGCCTCTGCTGCTGCCTGTATCGCGGCGGCGTCCGGGTGGTCTGCAGGACAGGCTGCCGTGAAGCCGTTGGGTCCGCGCTGGTCAATATTGCGCCCTTGCGCGGTGAGATCGCACACCACCGGCTCCGATATCAGCGCCACAGCACTTGCCAGGATCAGTATCATTGCCGGCCCCTCACGACTTCCCGCAGAAGTTTAGGCAGCAGGGTGAAAACGGTGCAAGCGCAAACCTACTCGGCCTGACCGGCGATCTGGGCGCATAGAGCGTCGGCATCTGGCCAACCTTCCGCATCTGTTGCGCCTATGCGGAAGCTCATGCTGACAGCCGCGCATCGCATCTGGCTGGCGGAAGCAACCCTGTACGCCGAGTGATCAACGAGGGCACGTTCATAGCTTCGCGCCATGCTGCGTCCGCCGTCCGAAACGGTACATTCAGCCTGCCGTTGGAGAAGCCTTCCCCGGGAGTCCGGAATGCCGACGACATAGCAGTTGGCCGAAACCCCTCTCGACAAGGCACGGCCGGGCAGAGCGGGTGGAGGCGCGTAGAGCTGGAGTGCTGGCCAGTTCCAAGTGCTTTCTTCTTCAGAAGGCGAAAATGTCCAGGTCAGTTCTCTGCTGAACCGGCCAGCCTCTTCAGGCAGGTCGATTGAGTCCAGTACGGCCCGGCCTATTGCTTCAACGTCTTCAGCGCCGGTCGGGCACGAAATCACCGCGCGGCTGGAGCGAGACTCGGCTACGAGCGTTACCCCGCACACCACCGGTTCGGACATCAGCGCCATAGCGCTTGCCAGAATCAGGATCATCACGTGCCCCTCACAACTTCACGCAGAAGTTTAGGCAGCAGTGTGAAAACGGCGCAAGCGCAAACAGGGCCGCGTGCTAGTTCTCCATCCCTTCATCGCCCGCATCGATTGTCTCGGGCGGGTTGATGACGAGGCGGGAATTGGCGAGTTCCACCACCGGCACCGCTTCGCGGGTGAAGGCGATGAAGAACGCGCCTTCGGGGCCGCTGATCTCCAGCATCTCGCCCGCACCGAAATCATGCACGGCCTTCACCCGGCCTGCGGGTGAGCCATCCATATGCTCGGCGCGCATGCCGATAAGGTCGGTATAGTAGAACTCGTCCTCGTCCGGCTCTGGCAGGGCAGAGCGGGGCACATGAAGGAGCGTGCCCTTCATCGCCATGATCTGTTCGCGGGTGACGGGCTCTTTAAACGCCACGATCACCGCCTCGCCGCCCGATGAACGGGCCGATTTCGGCGTGAGGATGAGCTTGCCGTCCTTGTCCAGGAACGGGCCGTAGGAGGCGATATTGGCCGCATCGCCAAAGGCGCGCAGCTTCGCCTCGCCCCTCACCCCATGGGCGCCCACAATGGCGGCAATGACGATGAGGGGGTTGGTCATGAAAGCCTTGTCACATCCCGTCATTCCGGAAGCCCTTCGCATGAAGGGCTGTCCGGAATCCAGTTCATCAGCTTATGCCGCCAGATGCCAGCGGCACTGGATTCCCGCGTGCGCGGGAATGACGCAAGGAAAAAGCCCTTAGGCCTTTTCTTCTTCAGAAGCAGCCTCTTCGGCCGGAGCTTCGGCGGCAGCTTCCTCTTCGGCCGGTTCTTCGGCGGCAGGGGCGGCCTTGGCTTCTTCTTCGGCAGCCTTGCGGGCAGCTTCGCGCTCGGCGCGCTCGGCGGCACGTTCGTTGGCAGCCTGGCCCGGCTCGGCCTTCTTCGGGTTATTGCCCGCTTTCCATTCATAGAGGCCTTCAGCGGCGAGGAAGCGCGCGACGCGGTCGGTCGGCTTGGCGCCTTTCTTGATCCAGGCAGCGGCTTTTTCGGCGTCGAAGGTCACGCGCTCGGCGTGGTCTTTCGGCAGCATCGGGTTGTAGGAGCCGATACGCTCGATGAAGCGGCCATCGCGGGGATCGCGGCTGTCAGCCACGACGATGCGATAATAGGGGCGTTTCTTGGCGCCCGCGCGGGCAAGACGGATTT
>CAZCEG010000185.1:0-5241 GCA_964497275.1 uncultured Oceanicaulis sp. | reverse complement strand
GGGCCGAGGTGGCGGAGAAATAGGCGCGGCCATAGCCGCCGGTCGCCAGGATCGTCTTTTGTGCGCGGAAGCGGTGCAGCGTGCCATCATCGAGCTTCCAGGCGGTGACGCCCCGGCACACGCCCTCATCATCCATGATGAGGTCGAGCGCGAAATACTCGATGAAGAACTCGGTCGAATGGCGCAGGGACTGGCCATAGAGCGTGTGCAGGATCGCGTGGCCGGTACGGTCTGCCGCTGCGCAGGTGCGTTGCACCGGGCCTTCGCCGTAATTGCGGGTCATGCCGCCAAAGGCGCGCTGATAGATCTTGCCGTCTTCGGTGCGCGAGAAAGGCACGCCCCAGTGCTCGAGCTCGTACACGGCGGCCGGTGCCTCCCGGCAGAGATATTCGATCGCGTCCTGATCGCCCAGCCAGTCTGACCCCTTGACGGTGTCATACATGTGCCAGCGCCAGTCATCCTCGCCCATATTGCCAAGGCTCGCCGAGATGCCGCCCTGCGCTGCGACCGTGTGCGAGCGGGTGGGGAACACCTTGGTGATGCAGGCCGTCTTCAGACCGGCCTGAGCTGCACCGAGCGCCGCGCGCAGGCCGGAGCCGCCCGCGCCCACCACGACGACATCAAACGTATGGTCGATCCACTTATAGTCAGACATCAGCGTCGAACTCCTAGCGCGCCAGCGCGAGTACGGAATAGAGAACAGCGATCCACAGGCCTGCTGCCACGAACGTATTGGCGATAAGCAGCGCGGCTTTTGTGGCCGGTCTGTAGATGTAGTCCTCGATCACGGTCTGGAGACCCAGCCGCATGTGATAAAGCGCCGCAGTCATGGCGAGCAGTGTGAGGATTGCGCCAAAGGGCGAACCGATGAAGGCGCTCGCCGCCTCGTATCCCGCACCTGCATTCTTCGCCAGCATGACGAGAAAGAGCGGCATCAGGACAACGAGCGCGAGGGCGCTGACCCTCTGGGCAATGAAATGGCCGGTGCCGGACTTGGCCGAGCCGAGACCGCGTACACGGGCAAGGGGGGTGCGAAAATCGCTCATCAGATCAGCCCTCCCACGATCCAGATGACGGCCGTGAAGCCTGCGGCAGCGCCGATAATCAGCACGGAGCGCAGATTGGAACCCTTGGCGTCCAGACCCAGCCCGATATCCCAGGCCAGATGGCGCAGCCCGTTCAGCAGATGATAGCTGACCGAGAAGGTGAAGCCGACAAAGCCGAGCGTGATCAGCACGCCCAGCGGGCCCGCATTCAGCCCTTCCCAGACCGCATAGGCCTCAGGCCCCGACGCCAGAAGGATCAGCCAGACGGACACCAGAATGGCGCCGACATAATTCGCCACACCGGTTGCGCGATGCAGTATGGACGAGGCCATGGTGGCGTGCCAGCGCCATATCTGGAGGTGGGGCGAGAGAGGCCGGGAGGAATTGGATGCCATGGCGTCAGATCCGCCTTGTTCAAAATAAGAGGGTGTAAGACCAGTCCGGCCGAACAGGGCGGTGCTTTGCTTGCCAGTGTCTTAACCCGGCTGAAACAGCCGCCACCGGTATCAGGCCCGCCCCATCGGCCCTTGCGGCGAGACAATAATCCTCAAGCGGCCTAGGTCAATGTGAGGGGGTGCTACGCGGGCGATCAGGTCAAGCCCGCGCGTTAAGCGCCGGTGACCCCGCCGCGGCCCGGCGGGCAGGGCCTAGGCTGGCAACAAGGCCGGTCAGCGCTCCGCCCGCGAGGACCAGCAAGACGATGGCGCCATCCAGCTGGAAGGGAAAGTTGAACACTGCCTGCGCAAGCAATGCCACGCCGGCGACAACCGTGAGGCCGGCCAGCCCTCCGGCCATGCCCAGAATTACGCCCTCCATAAGGACCTGGAGCAGAATGCTGCGCCCGCTGGCACCGCTCATCATCATCAGGGCGATATCGCGCTTTTGCATCTCGATAGCGGCCATGGACGCGGCGGCATAGCCGGTAACGGCGACGAGGACCGAGACAATAGCGATGGAGACCAGCAGGCGGGCGATGAGGTCGCGCTGGCGCGCGAGGGCCTCGGCCGGGGCTGCCGGATCGGCGAACAGGAACGGTGATACATTGGCCTGCGAGGCGCCATGGGCGCGGCGCAGGGCGCGGTCCGCATCGATCAGTGCGGCTTCCCTTGTCACGCCGCGAAGCAAAACGATGGTCAGGCGTTCAGCCTCGTGTGCGCCGGGCTGGAAGCCGAACCTGTCGGGCGTCTCGAAATAGCGGGCGGCGGAGGTGAACGGCGCGATCACAGCGTTACGGTAGCGCTCGGCGAGCTGCGAGCGCGGTTCGCCAAATACACCGGTGACCTCGCAATTTACGCCATTGATGCGAATGCTCTCGGCCGCCTCGCCGCCAGGGAAGAGCAGGCGATAGGCGCCAGGTCCCAGCATGCAGACCCGCAGTGCGCTGCGGGTTTCCTCGGCGGTGAGAGCCCGGCCCTGCACGATGGGCAAGTCAGCCTCGTGATGGAAGGCGCCGGTTACCCCATAGATCTGCAAGGCGGCCTGGTTTCTGCCCACGCGGACATCGCCGCTCGAGCGCCTCCAGGCGGCATGGGCTTCTACCTGATCCCCCAGTGCTTCGCGGATATGCGCGATATCGGACAGGCGCGGCGGGCCGAACCGGTCCTCCACAAAGCTGTTCTCGGTAATGACCAGTGAGCGGGAGTAGGCGCCGAAGGTGAGTGCCTCCATGGCGCGTGCATAGCCTTGCAGCACACCTGCCGTAAGCGTCACCCCGGCAGCGCCGCCTGCAAGTGTGGCCACCATCAGGGCGGTGCGCATGGGCCGGCTGAAGGCCGACCATGCCGCCAGATGGACAAGGGCGATGAGGCGGATCATCGCTGAGCCTCGGCCCGCGCGCGTTCGTCGCCGGTAATCCGGCCACCGGCGAGCGAGATCAGCCGGTCCGCGCGTTCAATAACAATGGGATCATGGCTGGCGCAAATTATACAGGCACCCTGTGCTGCCGCCTCGCGCAGACGGGCGATCACAACGAGGGCAGTTTCTGCATCTAGGGACGCTGTGGGTTCATCGCAGATCACGAGGCGCGGCGACAGGACAAGTGCGCGGGCAAGTCCGACGCGCATGCGTTCCCCGCCGGAAAGCTGGCCTACGGCGCGGTGCAATTTGCCGCCCAGCTCGACGGCTTCAAGCGCGGCGCGGGCCAGCTTGCGCGACCTGGCAACTGACAGGCCTACATAGAAGCCCGGCAGGGCGACGTTCGCAAGCGCACTCATACGCTCCACCACTCCGGAGTCCTGCAGGACATAACCCAGATTGCCCCGGCGCAACAAAGCGAGCTTGCGGTCGTTGAGGCGCTTCGTGTCATTGCCCAGAAAGATAATGCGGCCCTCGGTCGGTCGGTCAAGCAAGCCAGCAAGGTTCAGCAAGGTGGTCTTGCCCGAACCTGACCGCCCGCGCAGCACGGCAAGCTCGCCGCCATGAAAATCCATGTCCACCCCGGCAAGCGCGGGAACGTCTTCCCTGCCGGAACGAAAAGTGCGCCCGGCGCCCTCAGCCTTCAGCACTTCCGCTGGCGCGCGATCAGCCGCCATGGCCGATGATCACTTCTTCGCCTTCTTGAAGGCCTTCGACGACTTCGACGTGGGTCTGATCTTCCCCGCCAATGCGGATCTCCCGAGCCTGCCAGCGGCCATCAGCGAGGACAAAGACCCGCCGCAACCCCTGGGTGCTCAGCACCGCGAAGTCCAGTCCAGTCAGCATGGCCTCCCGCAGACGGGGGTCTTCTGGAATGGTCTGTCCGGTCCGGCGCTCGAACTCGGCAAGAGTGTCGTCCGGCAGCTCGACGCGGAAATCGCGCGGCCGGAAATAGAGCGCCTCGATCGGAATGCGCAGGACCGAGCGGGCCTCAGCGCGGACAAACTCCACCGACGCCGTCATGCCGGGCAACAAGGTCCCTGTGCGGTTATCCGCCTCGACTATCACCACATAGCTGACGAACCGGCCCTGAACGACTGGCGCTCGGCGGATATCACGTATGGTGCCAGGAAACGGGCGGCCGGGATTGGCATCAACCGTCGCGCGTACATTCATGTCGGGTTCGATGCGGTTGATGTCGGCTTCGGGCACACTCGCCTCGATCAGCATCCGGTCAAGGCTGCTGGCCACCACGAACACGGTCGGCGCGCTTTGCAGCGCATTGACGGCCTGACCCTGTTCGACGCGTCGGTCGAGGACAAAACCGTCAACCGGAGAGCGGATTTCGGTGCGTCCCAGATCGATCTCGGCCCGGCGCAAGGCCTCGCGGGAGAGATCGGTATTGGCCACTGCGCTCTGCAAGTCCGCCTCCAATACGCGCACCCGGAACTGCGCGGTTTCCAGATCGGCCTGACGGCCGGCAGAGCTGGCCGCCAGGCGCTCCAGCCTGGCTACTTGCGCGCGCGCGTCGTCCAGATTGGCAGCAGCGGAGCGGGCAGCGGCTTCGCGAGCGGCGAGTTGCGCGCGGGCCTGTGCCACCGCGCTTTCAAACGGGGCCGGGTCTATCTGTGCCAGCAGATCGCCCGCCGACACCGAATCATTGAAATCGGCATGGATATGAAGAATGCGGCCCGTTACCTCGGCACCGATCTCCACCTCGGTTGCGGCGCGAACCGGGCCAACGGCCGGGATCACTTCGCGGATATCGCCAATTTCTGCAGGCGCAACGGCATATCCGGACGCGTTGCCAGTACCTTGTGTGCCGACTGGTATTTCGCAGGCCGCGAGCCATGCCGCCGCAAGAACCGCCACGGCACAGGCCGAGAGGGCGTGAAACTCCGTCTTCATCACATCCCCCTCACCAAACGCCCATCTCCTATGGTACAGTAAAGCCCTGCATGACCGTGCCTTGTTGCATGGGATGGTTCGCTTCGCGATGCTGGGCGTAGAACCAGTTTGCGCCAACTGGAATCTGGTAAATCTGAGTGACGTCCTGTAGCTGCCACTCGCGCGGGCCGCCGCCGACATAGCGCTGATAATTGACCCTAATCTTTCGTGTCTGAATGATCTCACCTTCGTGTGCCATTTCACCACATCCGGCATGACTAAAGACAAAAGAGCCTTCGTGACGCAGGGTTTCGTCTGAATCTGTCGTGACAGTCTGGATGACAGGAATGCGAAACTCTTCGCCTTGGGCCAGATTGCGCTCATGCACCGGCGGGTCAATCGCTCGCACACTTAATTGCCGCGGGGAAATTCCATTGAATTCTTCTTCGCTGGC
>CAZCEG010000184.1:3454-5269 GCA_964497275.1 uncultured Oceanicaulis sp. | reverse complement strand
CCGTTCCGTCAGGATTTTGTGGGGGTAGCACTGGTGGCCGACATCCCAGATCAGGATGTCTTTGGGGGTATCGAACACGTGGTGCAGCGCCACCGTCATCTCGACCACGCCGAGCCCTGCGCCCAGATGCCCGCCGGTCACCGATACGGCATCGATGGTCTCGGCCCTGAGCTCGTCAGCGACAAGTCTCAGGGTCGCCACATCAAGGCCCTTCAGGTCCTTCGGAGAGGCGATGCGGTCCAGATGCGGGGTGTCGGGCATGAGAGCTCCAGAAATTGAGGCAGTCTCGGCAGGGAAACGCGAAATAGTGGTCAGGACCGGCGTTCCAAGACAAAATCAACGCACTGCTCGAGGACTTTCGCAGAACTGCCGAAAATATCGAGATGTTCCTTCGCCTGAGCGGCGAGATGACGCGCCCTTTCGCGCGCGCCGTCAACGCCCAGAATGGTGACAAATGTGGTTTTTCCCTGACGGGCGTCCTTATTGACGGCCTTGCCTGCAATGCTGGGCAGGCCTTCGGCATCCAGCAGGTCATCGACAATCTGGTAGATCAGCCCCAGATCATGCGCATAGCCTTCCAGCGCCAGCCGCGCGTCAGGGCCCGCCTCGCCAAGGATGGCGCCCGCTTCCACCGAGAACGCGATCAGCGCGCCCGTCTTCATACGGTGCAGGCGCGTCAGTATGCCGATATCGTCGCCGGAGCGCTCCGGGGAGAGCATGTCGATCATCTGACCGCCTGCCATGCCACGCGCGCCGGAGGCCTTTGCCAGCCCCTCCACGAGCGCCAGGCGTACCTTCGGCAGCGGATGGGTATCCGCACCTGCAAGAATTTCGAACGCAGCCGATTGCAGGGCGTCGCCTGCCAGAATGGCGGTCGCCTCGTCATAGGCGATGTGGACCGTCGGCCGGCCCCGGCGCACATCGTCATTATCCATGGCCGGCAGGTCATCATGGACCAGTGAATAGGCGTGGATGCATTCGATAGCCGCGCCGGCGCGGAGCAGCCCGCGCTCATCGGCTCCCAGCATCCGTCCTGCGGCAAGCGTCAGGAACGGCCTGATACGCTTGCCCGGGCCCAGCGCAGCATAGCGCATCGCAGATGCCAGACGCGCCTCAGGACCGTCCGGGCGCGCCAGCAGCGCGTCCAGCGCAACCGTCACGCGGTCGGCAGACTCTTCCAACTGGGCCTGAAAGCTGGCCATGACAGGCAAGGGCGCTCCGGAGGGTGGCAAGGGCAATCCCTGCCGGTCTAGCTTACGCCAGCGCCGTTGGCCACATCCGCGTCTGCAGGGATTTCCAGCAATACGACATTGCCTGCAGCGTCATGCACACCCAGAACCAGCACTTCGGAGCGTACAGGGCCGATCTGGCGCGGGGGAAAGTTGACCACCGCCAGCACCCGCCTTCCGACCAGCGCGTCTATCGCATAAAGCCCGGTGATCTGGGCAGACGACCTCTTCTCGCCGACGCTTTTCCCAAAATCGATCCAGAGCTTGTAGGCAGGCTTGCGGGCCTCTGGAAACGGCTCGGCGCGGGTGATGGTGCCAAGGCGGATATCAGCGGCAAAGAAGCTCTCCGGGCTGATCTCTGGCGCGGCGGGTTCGGCGGGCTTGCGCATCAGCCGACGAGATTGGCCGGTTCGGCCTTGGCCTTGCCGTCCGCGCCCAGCACGATCTTCTCCACTTTGAGCTGCGCCTCTTTAAGCCGCGCCTCGCAGTGGGCGCGCAAGGCCGCCCCGCGCGCATAGATGGCGATGGATTTTTCCAGCTCCACATCACCGCGTTCGAGCTGCGTGGCCGCTGAGCGGCCCATGAA
>CAZCEG010000184.1:0-3444 GCA_964497275.1 uncultured Oceanicaulis sp. | reverse complement strand
CGAGCTGCTGGACGATGTCCTCCAGCTCTTTGAGCGCGGCTTCAAAGCTCATCTTGGCGATATCGGTGTGTGAGTCGGTCATGGCGCGAGAGTGACAAGCAGCGCGGCGCGCGTCCAGTGGCGAGATGAGCCTCAGCCCTGCGGCAAGGCCAGCCCGTCCACCCCGACCGAGCGCAAGGTCCGGTCAGCGCCGGTCTTCAGCCGCACATAGTCGGCGGGCGTCAGGCCGGTCAGGGCGCGAAACTCGCGGATGGCATGCGGCTGGTCGGCAAAGGGGATGGGAATGTCGGGGGCGGTATCGGCCTCCCACGGCGCGGGGTGCAGCTGGCGTATGATCCGGTCCACCCGCAAGGCCCGCTGATAGCGCTTGGGCGCAACCCCGCTGAGCGCCTCAAACACGCGGCGGAACTGACGCTCGGAGAGCCCCGCCGCGTCCGCCGCCTTGCGTACCGCACCGCCCGCCTCCTCGGCGAGTATCCGGGTAACGCCGGGCCAGTCTAAGGAGACGGGCGCAGCGCCGGCAAACACTACCTCCAGCGCCGGAATGATGCGCGCCATCCACTCCATGAACGGCTCGCCCTCACGCGGATCAATCGCGGCGGCAAGCGCCGGTGCCAAAGCATCAAGCCCCTCCACCCGGTTCAGCCAGCGCCTTGCAGGGCCGCCCGTGACGGCGCGAAACCCGGCTGGCGTCAGTCCGAACGCAAAGCAGGTGACGTGGGCGGCAGCATATCCGTAGCCCCAGTCATGGCGCGGACCCCACAGCGCGATGCGCGGCAGGCGCTGCCACGCCTCCCCGTCGCCGCGTTCGCGTATCCAGTACGGGTCGGCCAGCATGATCTGGACGGAGGTGCGCACATCCGGCAGCAGACGCACCGCCCGGCCATCCACGCGCTCATCGCGATGGACAAAGCCCGACACGAACGGCGCAAGCCCGGTTGGCGGCGGCTGGATATCCAGCTGACCGGGCTGCGCCGTCATGGCCGATTTCTTCAAGCGCGCAGATGCAACCGGGTTAGAGTGGCGGGACATAATTTGCGAGGACCCATTGTGACCGTTCTGACCAGACTTTCTGATACACGCACCCGCGCCATCCTGCTATCGGCCGCCATAATCGCGGGCCTTGTCTTTACCGCTGTCAGCGGAGGATTCCTGCGCCCTCATCTGACGGCGGACTGGATCCTCTCAACGCCCTATATGCGCTCGGCGCTGATCTCCCTTGTAGATGCGGGTGTCCTGTTCGCGCTCGTCTGGCTGGCGGCATGGACGCATCCGGGGCGCATCGCCGCCTTAACCGGCCTTGGCGCGTCGCCGGTACGGCCACTGATGTGGGCAGGCGCGGTATTCCTGCCTGCACTCATCATCTGCGTGGCGCTGGTGCCGCTCTCCGACGCGTCCGGCCCGGCAGACTATGGCTGGCTGGTGGTTGGCGGGCCGGTGATCGAGGAGATTGTCTATCGCGGCCTTGCCGTCGGCGTGCTGGTGCGTCTGGCAGGTTGGCACTGGCTGCCAGCTGTGGTTCTGCCAGGGCTGGTATTCGGGGTAGTCCATGCAGGGTCGGGCAGCGATCCGATGGAGATTGCCGGGATCGTGGCCATTACCGGGCTTGGCGGGCTGCTGTTCGGCTGGCTGTTCGTGCGCTGGGGCTTCAATCTGTGGCCCGCCATCCTGCTCCATGTCGGGCTGAACGGCCTGTGGACGGCCTTTGCGCTCGGCGAGAACGCCATTGGCGACCTGTTTGCCAATGGCGTGCGGTTCGGCACGGTGATTCTGGCTATAGGGCTGACCTTCGTGCTGGCGCCAAAGCCGGGCCGGAAAGACTAGCCGCGCCCTTCAGCTCGTACTTGCGCCAGGACCAGTAATCATCCCCGCCATCTCGCACGCAGACATAGCCGTGGCGCTTGAGCACCGGGCGCATCATGCGGTTGAACCAGCCATGGGCGAAGAGCGCCACATCGCCGTGCTGGGCGGCCTCGATGAGGATGGCGACGGCTTCCTCGGCGCGGATTTCGGCCTGCTGGCGGGTTTCCTTGCCCCGCGCCATGCCGAGCCACCACGAACACCGCGCATAGACACCCCAGGTGCGCGCGCTGAACCGCCCCGGCATGGGCGGAGGGGGAAGCGGTGCCTCGACGAAGACGGAATTCTGCGTAACCTCACGGCCGCCCGCGCAGGCCTCAGCGGTCTGAACCGCGCGCGGCAGGGTGGAGGCAAAGATGGAATGGGCGCTCGCCGCCTGACCGCACAGGCCTTCAGGCGCGCTTTGGCCAGGCTTCAGGCCTGCCAGATCGTAATCGGCCCACCAGTGTTCATAGCCACGCCAGTCCATCACCGCGCGCCGGTCGGCGTCCGGTTCACCGTGACGGGCAATAATGATGGAACCGGGAAGGCGGCTGGTGTCTGGCTTGGTCATCACGTCTTGCTGGGGCCATGCGGGCGGGGCTGGCAGGCCCCCATCCCCGTCAGGCGGCCTGCAGCGCGCGGAGGAAGGCCGTCACCGACCGCTCCAACGCCGGGCAGTCGTATCCGCCCTCAAGCACGCACACAAGCCGCGAATGAGCCGATGATCCGGCCAGAGCTGCGAGAGCCGAGCCGGCCCTGGCAAAATCATCTTCAGTCAGCGCAAGGCCCGCCAGCGGATCATCCTTGTGCGCATCAAACCCGGCAGAGACCAGAAGCAGGTCCGGCTTCTCCGATTCGACCCGCGCGATGATCTGCGAAAGCGCCGGATGCCAGACATCGCCTGTCGCGCCTGCAGGCATCATGCGATTGATGATATTGCCGTGACGGCCCGTCTCGTGCTCCGCGCCGGTGCCGGGATAGATCCAGCCCTGATGGATGGAGCCGAAAATCAGCCGCGGCTCGCGCTCCGCCGCCGCCTGCGTGCCATTGCCGTGATGCACGTCGATATCGATGATGGCGACCTTGCCAAGGCCCCGCGCGTCCAGCGCATGGAGCGCGCCGACGGCAATCTGGTTGAACAGGCAGAACCCCATCGCCCTGTCCGGCTCGGCATGATGGCCGGGCGGCCGGCAGGCGATGAACGCCGCCTCTGCCTCACCATCCAGCACCGCATCAACGCCTTCGATCACGCCCCCGCAGGCATGGAGCGCGGCCTTGAGCGAGCCCGGGCTCATCCACGTATCGGCATCCAGCGAGACATGCCCCTTGGCGGGGCTGGCGGAGAATACGCGCTCGATATGGGCCGCGTCATGAACCCGCGCCAGCGCATCGCGGCCTGCGGGCTCTTGCACCTCGCGGCGCTGGAGCCCTTCAAGACCGTCCAGCGCCCGCATTACGGCATCCAGACGGGCCACCCTTTCAGGATGGCCCTCTGGCGTGACGTGATCAAATCCGGCGTGCGCGGTAATGGCGAGCGTTCTCATGGGACAAGGCTAGCGCGAGGAGTGCGGCAGACGCTACATTGGCGTTTGTCGATTTTTG
>CAZCEG010000183.1:0-5273 GCA_964497275.1 uncultured Oceanicaulis sp. | reverse complement strand
CGGATCGACATTAAGCGTCACGAGCCGGGGTACGGGAAAGTCGTCCGGCAGGCTCGCCCCGCCAAGCCAGGGCCGGAGGAGGGCCTCTGAGGCGGCGCGCGATCGCACTTCCACGCTGATCACACCGGGAAGCCCGCCCGCCAGCCGTCCAGCCTCCTCTGCAGCCTCCTCGCTGTCTGTGCCATCGGCGGCGATCACCTGCAGCGTGATCTCGCTATCGAGCTGGCTGGTCCAGGCGTCAGACGCCCGCCACGTGCCTGCCGCGCCGATCACCGCAAGGCAGGCAAGGAAGACAAGGATCGCGCACACGGCCAGCAGGGGCAGGTCGCGGCCTGCCTCTGGCGGCAGCAAGGGGGCGGGGCGGCGCTTCTGGGTCATGCGGCGCGGGTCTTCGTGATCAGCCGGCCATCGGCCAGTTCCAGTACCGGCACCTTCATCGAACGGATGAGAGAGATGTCGTGGCTGGCGATGAGCACGGTCGTGCCCAACCGGTTAAGCTCGACAAAGAGGCGCAATAGGCGCCTTGCCATATCGGGATCGACATTGCCGGTGGGCTCGTCCGCGATGAGGATTTCCGGGCGGCTGACGACCGCGCGCGCGATGGCGGCACGCTGCTGCTCACCGCCGGACAGCGTGGCGGGCAGGGCATCGATCTGATGGCCAAGGCCCACCCAGTTGAGCAATTCCACGATGTCCTCGCGATAGCCCGCCACGCGCTGGCCCGCGACGCGCAGCGGCAGGGCGACATTGTCAAAGACGGAGAGGTGGGAGAGCAGACGGAAATCCTGAAACACCACCCCGATGCGGCGGCGCAGGGCCGGCAGATCATCGCGGCCCATGATGCTGGTATCCTGCCCGAACAGCGATATGAGCCCCCGCGAGGGCCGCTCGGCGAGATAAATCAGCCTTAGCAGGGATGTTTTGCCGGCGCCGGACGGTCCGGTGAGGAACTGGAAACTTCCACGCGCTAATTCAAAGCTAACATCGCTTAACACTTCCGGCCCGCGCCCATAGCGCATGCCCACCGTGTCGAAGCGAATGGCGGGTGCGTCGGGGTCCAGATCAAGACCGGTATCAGCGTGTGTCTGGTCCATCGGTCGGTGTGCGGCCCGGCTAGCAGGAGGAAAGGCAGTGCGGATGCGCGATCTATGCGGTGTTTGCGCGAATCCGACTATGCAGGAGATGAGAGGTAGACGTCCATGATCGTGACCTGCCCCAGCTGTGACACGCGCTACCGGGTCGCCCCCGATGCGCTGGCCGACCGTGGTGGCCGGGTGCGTTGTGCTGCCTGCGGCCATGGCTGGAAGGTCTCCGACGAAGAGCTTGCCGCCCCGGAGCCTGCAAAACCCTCCTTGCGCAAGACGCCTGTGGATGCAGGGCCAAAGCCTGCTGCCGCTATCGAGGCGATCAATCCGCACGAGGTGGTCAGGAAGCGCGCCGAAACCCGCCGCCAGCGCACCCGCAAGACGGTGGAAGGCGCAGGCTGGGCCGTGGTCGCGGCCTCCTGCCTGATGGTGCTGGGGGCGGCCTTCATCTTCCGCATCGATATTGTGGACAATTTCCCGCGCGCGGCCAGCGCCTATGCCGCCATCGGGCTGGATGTGAACCCGTACGGGCTCGAGGTGCGAGACTTGCGCGCTTTTGCCTCCGAAGACGAGAGCGAGGGCCTGATCATTGAAGGCGTGGTCGTCAATGTGACGGGGCGCGAGCGCGCCAGCCTGCCCTTGCGCGCCATGATCCTTGATGAGAACGGTCAGGTGCTGGTTGAATGGGTGGTGATGCTCGATGCGCTAAGCCTGCCTGCGCGCGGGTCTGAAACCTTCCGCTCGGTTCTTGCCGATCCGCCCGAAGGTGCAGCAGAGCTGGAAGTCGTGTTCACCGAAGAGGGGTGAACCACTAGCCCCCTAAAACCTGTCCAGCAGGCGTTCGATATAGGCGCGCTCCTCAGGCGTGAGTGTGCCATCACCGGCGCGGCGGCGCAGCTCTTCGAGAATGTCGCGGGCGCGCTGGCGCTCGATCTCGGACGGGATTTCCGCCTCCCCGCCCGTGCCGCCGCCATCCATTTCGCGGCCCAGCGGATCGCGGTCGCGCTGCCCGCGCACGTTCGCCTCGTACTCTGCCTGCAGGCGGTCGGCGGTCGCCTCCGCGCCCTCGCGTAGCGCCTGCAAGGCACCATCCTGCGCATCCAGAGCCCGGCTCTCATCGCCCTGCTGCAGGGCGCGCCGGGCCTCTTCCATGCGCCGCCCGGCCTCGTCAAGGGCTTCGCCGCCTTCCTCCGTTATGTCGCCGGGCAGGCCATCACGCAGAGCATCAAGACGTTCACGCAGGCGTTCCTGCCGCTCGGCCAGTTCACCCGGCCCGTCCGGCGCCTCACCGTCTTCGCCCTCCTGCGGGCGCGACATGTTGAAGGTCTCGTCCATCAGGCCGCGCTGCTCGCCGATGATCTCACCCATCTCTTCAAGTGCTTCGCGCAAGGCCCGCGCCATCGCGCTTTCATTCTGCCCGCTGCCGCCTCCGCCGCCTGCCATGACCTGCATGTTGCGCAGGAGTTCGGTCAGCGCAGCGAGCGCCCGGCGCGCGCCTTCCGTATCGCCGAGCTCGGTTGCCTCGCGCAGGGCGTCGAGCAATTCCTGCAGCATGTCGGCGTTCAGATTCATGCCGCCACCACCAGCGCCCGCCAGCGATTCTGACTGCAGGGCCTCGCGCATCAGGGCAGCGATGTAATTGCGGGTCGCGTCCTCGAACTGTTCGAACAGGGCGGCAAGCTCCATCTCGCTGGCCCCGCGCGCCAGACCATCGGCGAGCGCCCGCTCGGCAGCGCGCAAGGCCGCTTCGGCGTCGGCAAGCGTGCCCAGCTCCGCGCGCAGGGCGATCTGCCAGAGGTCCTCCTCCATATGGTCCAGATCACTGATCTCGCGTGCGCGCCGCACCTCGTGCATGGCGGTGCGCAGGCCCAGAAAGACGATAGGGTCACGGAAATAGTCAGGCGGCGCATCGGAAAGCGCATCCAGCGCGTGGGACAGTCGCTGGACGGCGGGCGGTGCACGCTCCAGCCGCAATTCGGGCTGGTCATCGAGATATTCCCGGAAGGCGGCATCGGCAAACTGCTCTGCACGCTCTGCATATGGCCCCTGTCCGGCAAGGAAGCCGCGCCGCTCAAAGGCGACCGCGCGGGCCATCGCGTCCAGAAACAGGCGTTCGGGCAGACGCAGGGCAATGGCGCCGGTGCGGCCGGACTGGCCTGCCCCGTCAACGCCCTCCACGCGCACCAGCACGCGCTCACCGGCCAGCGGATGGCGGGCGGTTTCCACGCTGGCGCGCATCGCGCCGCCGCTGCCTGCCGTGACATTACCCACCGGAATATCGATGACCTGCCAGGCGTCGGCGGCCGGGTCGTCCTCGCCCTCATCCGGCGCGATCAGCAGGCGGTAGGCTTCGATCCCGTAATCATCGTCGGCGGTAAATTCGAGGATCAACCGGCCATCGCGATGGCTTTCCGGTTCCGAGACCAGCGCAAGCCGGGGCGGATTATCCGGGATCAGGGTGATGTCCACCCGCTCGTTGAAGCCGCCAAGTCGGATCGTTACGGGGCCTTCTTCGGTCAGCGGCACGCGCACCTGACGCACGCCGGGGCCGATCTCCTCAATGCTGGCTTCGCCGCCGCCAATGACACGCGGGTCCCGCGACAGCCCGCTGACGCGCGCGGCCAGCACCGAGCCTTGCGGTGCGCGTGCCTCGCGCCGGTCTCGCAGGAACTGTACGGGGCGGCCTGTATAGGCAGGTGGCTCGATCCAGATCTCGGCCAGCGCCCGCTCGCCGCCCCCTGCCAGCAGGCGGGCAGAGAAGGCATCGCCAAGGCGCGGACCTGCCAGATCACCTGCATGGAGGACACCTGCCACGATCACGATCAGCGCGCCAACACGCAGGCCATAGGGGTCATGGCGCGCCCACGCAGCTTTGGGCCGGCGGGCCTTCGCGCGCTCAAGGGCAGCCCGCATGCGTGCGCGGTGGGCGAGCCACAGCACGCTTTCACCTGTCGCCGGCTCATCGCGCAGGGCTTCGAAGGGGCGGCCCTTGAGAGCGCTGTCTTCCTCGACCCTGCGCTCGGCATCGCTCTGCGTCGGCCAGCGAAAAGCGCGTAGAGCGGGCGTGGCCCACGCCGCACCCCCTGTCAGAAAGCTGAGCGCTGCCAGCAGGCGCCACGGATCGCCGATACGTTCGAAAACGCCGACCAGTGCCAGGATGACGTAAAGCGCAATCATCGCCGCCGGGCCGATCAGGACCGGTGCGGCGCGCTCCCACAATAGCCCGAGACGGGCAAGATGGACGGGCCAGAGCTTCATCACGTGAGGAACACTAGCGGGTGTGCGCACGGCGCGCATCCGGCGCTTTCATTACCGACGCAGTGACAGGGCGCGATCAATCGTCCCAGTCATCATCCTCAAACGGGTCCTGACCGGGGATGGAAGGCAGGCCATCCTCGTCTTCATCCTCGTCTGCGAACAGGTCTTCCTCCGCGGCGTCAGCGGCCGCAGGATCAATGGCGGGCTCCCCGCCCCAGAGCGGAGCCGGGCGCTCGAGGCCGCCGCGATTGCCGCAGCCCGTCAGCACCAGTCCTGACAGCAATACGGCGAGGATGAGGATACGCATGGGGATCGCCTTTCTAGCCCGTCAGCCGTTCATTCCAGAGCTTGCACTGTTCGCGCACACGCACCGGCGCCGTGCCGCCGAAGCTGGTCCGGCTTTCCATCGATGCGCGTGCAGTGAGCACCGTGAATACCGCTTCGTCAATGCGCGGCTCCACGGCCCGGAAGGCGTCAAGCGGCAGGGCAGCCAGCGGCACGCCGCGCTTTTCCGCCTCTTTCACCACGCTGCCTGCAATGTGGTGAGCATCGCGGAACGGCAGGCCCAGCTCGCGCACCACATAGTCGGCGAGATCGGTCGCGTCTGAGTAGGCTTCGCCTGCGGCTTCTTCCATCGCCTCGCGGTTGAAGGAGAGGTCGGCGGCCATGCCCGTCATCGCGGCGATGGCAAGCTCCAGATCATCAAAGGCGGTAAAGACCAGTGCCTTGTCCTCCTGCAGATCCTTCGAATAGGCAAGTGGCAGCCCCTTGCACACAATGATCAGGCCCTGCAGCGCGCCTGCAATGCGGCCCGGCTTGGCGCGCACCAGCTCGGCGGCATCGGGATTGCGCTTTTGCGGCATGATGGACGAGCCGGTCGAGAAGGCGTCGGTGAGCTTTGCAAAGCCAAAACGGCGCGAGGTCCACAAG
>CAZCEG010000182.1:0-5275 GCA_964497275.1 uncultured Oceanicaulis sp. | reverse complement strand
AAAAAGGGCTGGGCACCGGCTTTAGCCGGTGACACGGGGAGAAAGCCCTAATCCGCGTAGTGGCGGCGCAGGGTTTCGGCCAGCGCTTCGCCTTGCGAGGCGAGGCGTTCGCTTTCCAGCTCGCTTTCCGCGCCGCAGCGTGTGCGGCGTTGCTGGTGATAGCGGAAGCCCTCATTGAAGCGTGCGATCAGGCGGTCGCGCTGCGTGCCGGCCATCGGCGCTTCCAGCTCCAGCAATTGCTCCATCCGGCGGCGCCATTCCTGCGCGCCAGAGCCGCGGCAGAGCACATTGATGCCGTGAAGCTCACCCAGTATCCCGGCCAGCTGGTCCACCGGATAGGTCGCATCGCCCTGCTGCGCAGGCGCAGGGGCGGTAAAGGCGACGAGCGCGGCGAGGGCGCAAAGAAGGAGAGGGCTCAGGCTCATGGCGCTGTTATCACCGCATAAAAGGGGCCGCTTCAAGGCGTGATGTGCGCGCGCGCATGGGTGAGCGCCTTGCGCGTCTCATCCCAGCTTATGCGGGCCAGCGCCTCGTCCAGAGGAAAGAAGGCGGCTTCCAGCGCATCATCGCCCGCCACCGGCTCACCTGCCTGCCACTGGCAGGCATAGTCGATCATCACGAAATGGCCGTGCGGGGTGATGGACTGGAACACATCGATCAGATGGGAGACCCGGGCCGTGATGCCGGTTTCTTCCATGATCTCGCGCGCTATGGCAGCCTCCAGCTTTTCGCCATGCTCCACACTGCCGCCGGTGATGGACCACTGGCCCAGAAACGGCTCCTTGCCGCGCCGGATCAGCAGCACGTCGCTGCCGCGCCAGACCACACCGCCAACGCTGACCACAGGGCGCAGAACCGCCATTAGCGGCCCGTCTGCGCGCGGTGGCGCAGCATCTGGTCGGCCAGCACGATCGCCATCATCGCTTCGGCGACCGGCACGGCGCGAATGCCCACACACGGATCATGGCGGCCCTTGGTTATCACTTCGGCAGGGGCAAGATCGCGGGTCAGGGTCTGGCGCGGAATGCGGATGGAGGAGGTGGGCTTGATCGCCATGCGCACCACCACATCCTGTCCCGTGGAGATGCCGCCCAGCACGCCGCCGTTGTGATTGGAACGGAAAGCGGGCTGGCCAGCCTCATCGAGATACATCTCGTCGGCTGCGTCCTCACCGCGCAAAGACGCCGCTTCCAGGCCTGCGCCAATCTCGACGGATTTCGCGGCGTTGATGCTCATCATGGCGTGGGCAAGCTCGCCATCAAGCTTGCCATAGACGGGCGCGCCCCAGCCCGCAGGCACGCCGGAGGCGACCACCTCCACCAGCGCACCGACGGACGAGCCCGCCTTGCGGATGGCGTCCATGTCCGCTTCCCACAGGCTTGCGGTCTCGGCGTCCGGGCAGAAGAAATCGTTGCGGTAAACCTCGTCCCAGTCCCAGCGGGCGCGGTCGATGGCGCGCGGGCCAATTTGCGTCAGCGCGCCGCGGATCGTGATGCTGTCTCCTAGCACCTTGCGGGCAATCGCCCCGGCGGCAACGCGCGCGGCTGTCTCGCGCGCACTGGAGCGTCCACCGCCGCGATAGTCGCGCACGCCATATTTGGCATCATAGGTGTAGTCGGCATGGCCGGGCCGCCAGGTGTCGCGGATATCGCTGTAATCCTTCGAGCGCTGGTCGGTGTTTTCGATCAGCAGGCTGATCGGCGCGCCGGTTGTCACCTGTCCACCCGTGCGCTCGTCCTCGAACACGCCGGACAGGATGCGCACCTGATCATCCTCGCGGCGCTGTGTGACGTGGCGGGACTGGCCGGGCTTGCGCCGGTCCATGAAGGGCTGGATGTCCGCTTCGGTAAGGGCGATGCCCGGTGGACAGCCATCGACCACGCAGCCAAGCGCGGGCCCATGGCTTTCGCCCCATGTGGTCAGGCGGAAGACATGGCCGAAACTGTTGTGAGACATGGGAAAACCGCCGCGGGACACTTGGAAGGAGGCTGCATCCTAGAGCGCGTTCGCGCCCGCGTCATCCTGCAGGCAGTGAGGTGTCACGCCGCGCTTTTGCGCACCCAGCGGGCAAAGCGCGCCGCAGGGGATGATCTGACGAAGCGGTCATAGAAGCTGGCGAGCAGGCCCGCGTTTTCGTTGGCCTTCGCGCGCGCTTCGGCTTCAGCGAGCTTTCGGGCCTTTTCCTCGCGCGCGGCGCGTTCGGCGGGGCCTTCATCCGCGCTGCAATCGGCCATCGGATCGCGCACCAGAATGCGCACCCGCCACAAGGGTTCGCCAATGGGGATGACGAGGTCATTGGTTTTCGAGATCGGAGGCAGGCGCATCATCGCACTGCGTTCGCCCAGTTCCACCGTGCGCAGCCCGCCCACGCGCGCTTCTTCCGGCGTGATGACGAGATCGCACATGCGCGGCGCACAGATTTTCAGGATCTCGTGGGCTTTGAGAAGTATCTGAAGACGCTTGAGCGTGTCGGGCGTAGCCGGTGTATGATCGGGGTGAACCGATTTGACCTTCTCGCGGAAGGCAGACTTCACCGCGTCATAATCGGCGTCCGGCTCAAGGCCAAAAACGCGATAGGCGGCAAGAACGGCTTCGGGCGCACTGCTCATGATGGGCAAATTAGCCGCCAAGGGGTTGGCGAAAGGTTGACGACTCTGCCCGCCGCGCCATCTGCTGCAAGGTGAACATTGATCAGGGAAAATATCAGGTAAATGAGCCGCGACATCATACCCCCGAGCCCCAGCCAGTCCGACTATGAAAAAGACGCGGCAGGCGATGCTGGCGAGCTGGCCGCCGCCGACAGCCCGTATGCGCTTTTTGCCGAATGGCTGAGCCTCGCGCGGGATAAGGAACCCAATGATCCCAATGCGATGGCGCTGGCAACGGCGGATGCGGAAGGCCTGCCGGATGTGCGCATGGTGCTGCTGAAAGACGCCGATGAGCGCGGCTTTGTCTTCTACACCAATCTGGAAAGCGCCAAGGGCAGTCAGCTTGCGGCGAACCAGAAAGCGGCACTGTGCTTTCACTGGAAGTCCCTGCGCCGTCAGGTGCGGGTGAGGGGGCTCGTTGAGCCCGTCAGCGCAGAGGAAGCCGACGCCTATTTTGCCAGCCGCGCGCGCGATAGCCGCATTGGCGCGTGGGCATCGGCCCAGTCGCGCCCGCTGGAAAGCCGTCACGCGCTGGAAAAGAGCGTTGCGAAATACGCCGCGAAGTTCGGACTTGGCGAGATACCGCGCCCGGATTTCTGGAGCGGATACCGCATCTTGCCCCTGCGCATCGAGTTCTGGCGCGACCGGCCCTTCCGCCTGCATGACCGGCTGGTCTATCAGCGGGCCGATTTGGACTCGCCCTTTACCCTTGCAAGGCTTTATCCTTGAGGCTGGCTTGAACAGACTGGCCAGATGGCAAGGGGGCAATCATGGGGTCTGTCATCGCGCGGGTGCGCGCGCTCCTCACATTTTTCTGTGTGCTGGCGATTATTATGGTGCCGCTCTGGTTTGCTGTTGCGGGCCTCGGCTCCCGCGCGGGCTTGTGGGACTGGCGCTTCGGGCTGGAAGTGATGGTGAGCGAAATCGGCCCGCTCTTGCTGATCGGTGCCATCTGCCTTGCCGCGCTTACCCTGGTTTTGAGTGCCGTGTCGCAGTTCCTGAAGGATGTGCCGCGCAGTGCAGGCGGCTTTCTGGCAGCTTCAGCGCTCCTCCTGATCGGCGGTGTGGGCCTTTATCAGCTCAATGCCATCAGCGCGCAGGCGGCTCGCCTTCCGGCCATGCATGACATCACCACCGACACCGCTGACCCGCCCCAGTTCACCGCCTCACTGATTGCGCGGCGCGGGGAGGGGGCCAATAGCGTTGTCTATGAAGGCAAGACGGACGGGCGGGATGGCCGCCCGCTGCCGGAGGTGCAGGCGGAGGCCTATCCCGATCTACAGCCCATCGTGCTCTCTGCCAGCCCGGAGGCGGCCTATGCGGCGGCGCTGGAGATCGCCCGCCAGCTTGGCTGGACGGTCTCGACAGCCTCGCCGCAGCAGAAAATGTTCGAGGCGACGGCGACCAGTTTCTGGTTCGGCTTTCGCGATGACGTAGTGGTCCGCGTCACAGAGCGTGAGGACGGCGGCTCGGTGGTCGATGCCAGATCGGTCTCGCGCGAGCTGGACGCTGATCGGGGCGCCAATGCTGCACGGCTGCGCACGTTTGCCGCCCGGCTGCGCGCAGAGCTTGGCGAAGGCTAGAGCCAGAGCGCGTAGACGCTTTCCAGCCCCGGCGTGCCATCGCAAGTGACCTCGCCGCGCTTTACTAGCGCGGTCAGATGGGAGAGCACAGACATCGCTGCTGCCGGATAAAGCCGCTCATCAAGCCCTGCATACATGACCGGCAGCATGGCACGTATCGTGGAAGGGCCGTTCGCCAGAGTGTGGCGTATCTGCGCCTCGCGGTAATGGCGGTGGGCGATATAGGCGGCGATGAACGGGGCCGGATCGGTGACAGGCGGGCCATGCGTCGGCCAGAGGGTCGCGAAGCCGCGCTGGCGCACCCTTTCCAGCTGGATGAGATAATCATCCATGTCGCCATCGGGCGGCAGCACCACGGACGTCGCCCAGCCCATGATGTGATCGCCTGAGAACAGCGCGTTCTCCTCTTTCAGGGCAAGGCACAGATGGTTGGCGGTGTGGCCGGGCGTATGCAGGGCTTCAAGCGTCCAGCCTGGCCCCAAAACGGTCTCACCATCATTGAGCAACTCATCGGGTCTGAAGCTGAAATCAGCCCCTTCCTCCATCACCGGCGCACCGGGATCCATCGGCTTTGCGCCCACCGCCGGAAGGCCCAGCACCGGCGCGCCGTGATGGTCTGCAAACCGGCGCGCGAGCGCGGAATGGTCCATATGGTGGTGGGTGATGATGACGTGACTGACGGTCTCGCCCGCCAGTGCCGCGTTCAGCGCGTCGAAATGGGCGTCTTCCGCCGGGCCGGGATCAATCACGGCGACCGTGCCACGGCCCACGATATAGGTGCCGGTGCCGGTGTAGGTGAAGGCGCTGGCATTGCCCGCAATCACGCGGCGGATGAGCGGTGTCAGCTGATCGCAGCGGCCGGGAGCCCAGTCCATCTCCCGCACGAACGGGATGGGTGGCGGCGCGGCCGGCGCTGAAGTCACGAAGCTGTGCCCGCCGTGCCACGGCGCGCGGCGATATAGGCGTTGAGGCGCGCGGCTATCTTTCGCACAGCATCCATCTTCGAGCGCAGATCGAGCGCAATGGTCGGGCCCATATCGGTCT
>CAZCEG010000181.1:4712-5281 GCA_964497275.1 uncultured Oceanicaulis sp. | reverse complement strand
CATCAGGGGGCCGAGATGATTGGTCTGCCCGGCAAAACCCAGCGCCGTGTAGAAGGTCGCGCGCCAGCCATACTGCTCGATGATGCGCGCGCCATTCTCCCGCGCCGATTTGGGAAAATCATCAAAGCTGAACGAGACCAGCGGCACCGAAATATCGGCTTTGAGCGGTCTGCGCACAAAGGTGCGGGCGGCGAGCCGGTTCACCTTGCCCAGCACACCCGAAGAGGGCTGATAGATATCGCTCATGGGCGCACCTCGCTGAGGCTCTCTGCCGGGCCGTGGCGGCCGCTAAGGGCCTTTGCCGCTGCGCCAGCCTTGTAGGCTTTCAGGGCCAGCACCCGCAACCGCACGGGCAGGATCGCGCTTCGCGCCAGAGGCGGCGTGAGCGCCATCACAAGGCCCGTCAGGCGCAGTGCGGCGATCAGTCGGGCAAGGCGTGCGCCGGGCAGGGCCGCCTGCTCAGGGTGGCGGGCGAGGAAGCGGGCATAGTTGGCGCCGCCCTCGCCAAACTTGGCGATTAGCCGGTCCACGCTCTGCAACCCGCCATGGCCAGCCGGGTTGTCGACAGG
>CAZCEG010000181.1:0-4702 GCA_964497275.1 uncultured Oceanicaulis sp. | reverse complement strand
CTGCGGCGCGCTGGCGCTCGCGGCAGGACTCGGCATCAGGCGCGTGCGCGCGGCAAGGTTCGATCCGGCAAAGGCGGACGCGCCTCTGTCCTCGCGCTCCTGTGCGCTGATCACATCGCCTGCTCTGGCAAGGCCAGCGTGGACGGGGTGCGCGCGCGCTGCATCGGCAGGCAGTGTGTAACCGCCATAGGCAGCGTCGAAATCGCTTTTGCGGATCAGCTCCAGCCAGCGGGCAAGGAAGCCTTCAGGCAGCGTCATGTCGGCATCAAGATAAAGCAGCCACTCACCCTTCGCGGCCTTGCAAAGCGCATTGCGCGCGCCGGACCGGCCAAGATTGGCAACCGAGCGCAGCACGCGCACCTGCGGCAGGCTGGTCGCGGCCTTGGTCAGGCGGTCAAAGACGGCGCTATCGGGTGAGCCATCATCGAAGAGGATGAGTTCGGCGCGTCCATCCATCTGCGCGGCAAGGGCCGTCATCAGGGCTGAAGGATCATCGCCGTGGAAGGGGACGAGAATGGAGAGGGCAGGTGTCATGCGCTCCTCCATTGCAGACGGGCCAGCACGGGCGCTGCCAGCACTGTGCGGCATCCGGCGATGTCGAGCGCGAAAGCCAGCGCGCCATAGACGCATGCGCCTGCGAGCCCGTGCGTGATTATATGCAGGACGGGATTTTCCGGCGCGGGCAGCCAGACGAGGGCTGCCGCCATCACCACGCTCGCTGCGGCGGCCTTGGCCCAGTCTTCCAGTGGCAAAGACAGGCGGAACACGCCGCGCCCGGCAATCGCGCAGGCGATCAATGCAAGACCATAGGCGAGCACCGTCGCCAGGGCCGCTCCCACCAGCCCGAAGACAGGGATGAGGGCGAGGTTCAAGGCGAGATTGATCAGCGCGCCGCCCGCCATCAGGCCTGCCATCATTTTCGGTTTGCGGCCGAGCACGAAGCTTTCATGGAAGACATAGGTCATGAAGCCGTTGAGCAGCGCGCCGAGTGCGATCAGCGGCATGACGCGTGCTGCGTCGCTGGCAAGGCTGTCGGCGATCATGAAGCGGGCGAAGGGCTCTGATATCAGCGCGATGCCGACAGCGGCGGGAAAGCCGATCAGCCCCATCAGGGCGGCGGCCTGACGCAATACGGCGCGCGCCGCGTCCGCCCCTTCATGCTCCAGCGCCTTGATGGCAAGCGGGCCTGCAGTCATGCCAAGCCAGACAAAAATGATGTTCAGCGTGCGGTCGGTAATGCCATAGCCGGCGGCATAGGCCCCGGTGGCGGCTTCGCCCATCAGGGCTGCGATCACGAACCGGTCGCCGGTGGAAAGCAGGTTTTCAAAGACCAGCGATACCGCCACCGGCGCGCCATAGGCGAAAAAGCGCACCGCGCGCGGCACTTCGGCCCGGTCGCGCTTCGCCTTGGAGAGAAGGACCGGCAGATCGATGATCAGAGCGATGGCAACCGCCAGCGCAATACCGGCGAACGGGCCTGCAGGGCCAAGTCCGCCCGCAGCGACGAACACCACGCCAAGCCCAAAGCCCGCCGACAGGACGAAGCTTTCCAGAAGCGCAAAGCGTACCGCTTCGCCTTCGGCTCGCCGGGTTTCCAGCACCACCATCATCGCCGAACGCAGGACCTGACTTGCCAGCGCGAACCAGCAGGCCGTGCGCAGCGCCTCATCCATCGGCACGAAGGCGATGATCGGCGCGAAAATCAGGAGCGTTGCCGCTGCCAGCGCGCCATAGATCATGAAGGCGGTCGCCAGATGGCCCGAAAGCCGTCCGCGCGCAGATGCGCGGGCATGGTGGCGGGCGACCGCCGCATCGAGCCAGGTGAAGATCAGCGTCTGGATCAGCAGCGCCGCTGCCATCACCAGCGTGTAGCGGCCATAATCTTCAGGGCTGAGCAGGCGCGTAAACACCATCACACCGCCAAATCCGACAAGGATCTGGGCGGCATAGACCGGCAGATAGGTCAGAAGGTGTCGGTTCAGCATTCCCGCTTCCAGTAAGGCCCCGCATCAGGGCTTAGCCGCAAATCGTTATTTTTCCTGCAAGCCCGGTGCCGGTTGGAAAACGGAACGCACCGTGCATCGATGGGGCTCAAGAACCGCCTTAACCGGCGTTAGCTATCGATTTGTGTGCCGGAACGGGGCAAGCATATGGCTTTGCAGGCAGATACGCAGACTGCGCTGACCAGCGTCGAGACAGTGCGCCCCGAAGCGCTCGGTGAGGACGCACGCGCCACATGGCGCGCGTTTCAGGCCGCAGACCCCGCCCTTGCCAGCCCGTATTTCTCGCTCGGTTTTCTCGATGCGGTGGCCGCATCGCGCCGTGACACGTCCGTGGCCGTGCTGCGCGAGCACGGACAGATCACCGCCTTCCTGCCCTTCCATCGCGGCGTGATGGGCCATGCCCGGCCGCTCGGCGGCC
This sequence comes from uncultured Oceanicaulis sp., assembly GCA_964497275.1. Classification (GTDB taxonomy): domain Bacteria; phylum Pseudomonadota; class Alphaproteobacteria; order Caulobacterales; family Maricaulaceae; genus Glycocaulis. The sequence continues at coordinate 2,281 of CAZCEG010000181.1, read as the reverse complement.
CGCTGGGCGATCATCACGGCCTCATCGCGGCGCCGGGCACACGCGTGCATTTGCCGTCCTTGCTGAAAGCCGCCGGCATTGGCGCGCTGGATTTTCACGGCGCGCTTGGCAACCAGACCAGCTTTCAGCCCCATGCCCGCGAGATTGACGGCTCCTGGGTGATGGATCTGTCTGAAGGTTTTGACGCCTATATTGCCAGCCGAACGGCGCTTGAACCGAAGGCCTTCCGCAATTTGCGCGCCCGCCGCCGCAAGCTGGAAGAGGCAGGCGAGGGCTTCACCGTGCGCGTGGATGATACCCGCCCGTACGTGCTGGAAACGGCATTAGCGTGGAAATCCGCCCAGTATCGCCGCACTGGTCATTTCGATGTATTTTCAGTGGGTTGGACGAATGAGCTGATCCGCAATCTCATGGCGGGCGGGCTCGATAATGCCTCCGGCCTCGTCTCGAGCCTGGAGATTGGCGGGGAGCTGGCTGCGATCCATGTCGGAATGCGCTCGGCGCGCGTGCTGCACTACTGGTTCCCCGTCTATGACCCTGCCTATTCTGTCTTTGGCCCTGGCCTTGCCCTGCTGACGGAGATCGCCGAAACGCTCTCCCATGAGGGCGTCACCGAAATCCATCTCGGCCCGGGCGAGTACAGCTTCAAGGCGGAGCTCGCGAGCTGGCAGTTCCCGGTGTTGACGGGCTTTGCCGCCGCGCCCTCGCTCGCCGGTGTCGCGCGCGGGCTGGCTGACAGCGTGGAGCGGTCGGCCGAACGCCTGCCGCTGGGTGCGCTGTCCAAGCTTCCCGGCAAAGCCTTCCGGCGGATTGACCGCCACGCGGCTTTTCGCGCGGCATGACCACAAGGCGCACCCTGCTGACGGGCCTTGGTGCGGGCGGGCTTGCCGCCTTCGCCCCTGCAGGGCTTCGGCTCAGCTCCAACGGATTATCTCCACGCGCCCAGCTCTGGGACAATGCCACCGGCCCGCACTTGCGCGGCGCGGTCATCGCCCAGCGGCGCGTCTATCCCGCCCTTGATGGCGAAACCTTCCTTGGTAGCGGCCCCATCGGCGCGCCGGTCAGCCAGCGTGCGCTCGATGATCTCGCCGAAGCCGGTGCCAATCTGGTTGTCTGGTCGGGGCCGGGCATATTTGGCGAGGCCGCGCCGTTTCGCGCCGATGCCGCAGTTGAGGACCATATCGGGCAATGGCTCGACATGTGTCAGCGCGCCGGGCTTTTCACCGTGCTCGGCTTCCGGTCCGGGCCGGGGCGCTCAGCCTTTGCCTTCCACCGCGAGGATGACTGGTATCCGCGCGCGCTGCTGGACGAGAGCGTGTGGACGGTGGCCGAAAAGCAGGCCGCCTGGGTGGCGATGGCGCTGCACACCGCGCGGCGGTTCGCATCGCACCGCGCGCTGGCCGGCATCATGCCCATGGTGGAGCCCAACGCCTCTGATCTTGGCCACAGCGCCGTGTGGAGCGCGATGGCTGCGGCGCTCGTCTCTGAATGGCCGGAGGCGCTGGATGTGCCGCTGCTGATCAGTCCGGACCGCTGGGCGCGCGCAGAGGCGCTGCCACAGCTCGCCCCGTCCGTGCGCTCCGGCGCGGTGATGGCCGTGCATGATTATGACCCGTGGGCCTATACCCATCAGGGCGAGGGGGAGGGGGTGCGTCTTCCTTCCGATCCGCCCTCGCTGCCCGCCGCGATGGCTGGGCAGGCCCGCTGGGCGTGTCTGGAGTTTGGCGCGAGCCTCACCGCCCCCGGCCTTGCCCGCTATTTCGAGACGCGCATCGCGGCGCTGGAAGGGGCAGGGGCGAACTGGGCGGTGTTCCGCTGGCCGTCTGGCTGGCGCGCTTACGAGACCCGCGAGACGGGCATGAATGTCACTCTCTCACCCACCGCGATGGGCGTGCTGACCCGCGCCTTTGCGAGGAATAGCGAGCGGGTGGGGTAGGGTCTTGCCCTCGTCCTTCGAGACGCTCACTGACGTTCGCCCTCAGGATGAGGGCAAATCCACTTCAACCCTTCATGCTGAGGAGCAGCTTTAGCTGCGTCTCGAAGCACGAGGGAGTCCCACCACATTGCCCTTCATGGGCGCTTGGCCTATCCCGGTTGCGAACACGCAGAACCGGAGACCCCCGACATGGCCAACAGCTTTTACGCCCACCTTGCCAGCACCTTGCAGGAGATCGAGGCCGAAGGGCTTTACAAGCGCGAGCGGGTCATCACCTCGCAGCAATTCTCCGAGATCGATGTTGCGAAGAATGGCGGCGAAAGCCATGTCATCAATTTCTGCGCC
>CAZCEG010000180.1:0-5283 GCA_964497275.1 uncultured Oceanicaulis sp. | reverse complement strand
CCATCGGCCTCCGTCCCGCAGCCAACATCGCACAATCGCAATACACAGGGACCCACAGGCCAAAAAGGCTGGGTTCCGGATGGCCCTTCGGGCCTCCGGAATGACGCGGTAAACTAAGGAAAACAGCGAGATAGGGCGAAAACCCCTACCCCTCCCTCTCCCCGAACAGTGCCGAGCCGACGCGCACGGAGGTCGCGCCCATGCGGGCGGCGAGGGCATAGTCTGCGCTCATGCCCATGGAGAGCTTCGCCACACCTGCCGCCTTTGCGAGCTTTGCCAGCAGGGCGAAATGCAGGCTCGCGGGCTCTTCCACCGGCGGAATGCACATCAGGCCTTCAATGCCTTGCGGCATGAGGGCGCGCATCTCGGCGACAAAGGCGGGCACGTCTTTGGGCGCAATCCCGGCCTTTTGCGGTTCCTCGCCGGTATTGACCTGCACGTAGAGGCGGGGGCGGCGGCCGGTCTTGTCCATCGCTTTCAGGATCGCGCGGGCGAGCTTTTCGCGGTCCAGCGTCTCGATCACGTCGAAGAGGACGACGGCATCTTCGGCCTTGTTGGTCTGCAGCGGGCCGACCAGGCGCAATTCCAGATCAGGATAGGCCACGCGGCGGTGCTGCCAGCGCGTCACAGCCTCCTGCACCCGGTTCTCGCCAAACACGCGCTGGCCTGCGCTTAACGCTTCCTCGATGCGGGTTTCCGGCTGCACCTTGGAGACGGCAACCAGCGTCACATCTGCGCTGGTCCGACCGCCTGCCTTGGCAGCCTTTGCGATATCCTCAAGGATGGCCGCGCGGCGGGCCGCAATCGTCTGGAGTGAGGGAGCAGGTTTTGTCATGACGGGCCTGACCTATGCGCGAAGCGCTGATCTGGCAAGCGTCAGCCTGCCGCGCCTCTTTGCCTTCACCGATCCGCAGCGCACGCCAGACCCGCTGGCGCTGGCTGAAGCGCTTGGGCCGGGCACAGGGCTGATCCTGCGCCATTACGGGCTGGACGATCTCAGACGTCTTGCGGGGCCATTGGCAAAGCTTGCGCGGCGGCAGGGCTTTGCGTTGCTGATCGCAGCCGACCCCGCTTTGGCCCTGCGGGTAAAGGCCGATGGCGTGCATTGGCCGGAGCGTCTGACCGGCGGGATACGCCGCTGGCGCTTGAAGGCGCCCCACCTCATCATGACAGCCTCCGCCCACAGCCCTGCGGCCCTGAGACGGGCAGCAAGGCTCGCGGACGGCGTATTCCTCTCCCCGGTCTTCCCGTCGAACAGCACCAGCGCAGGCGCGCCTCTGGGGATCATCCGGGCGGCCAGCATGGCAAGGCAGGTGCAGGTGCCCGTCTTCGCGCTCGGCGGGGTCAAAATCCACGATCTTCCCGCCCTGCAGGCGCGCGGGTTTTACGGGGCGGGCGCGGTCGAAGCCTTCTCGGCCTGAAGGATGGCGGCGAGCCCTTCGCGCCATGTCGGGAAGGCTGGCCGCCAGCCGAGTACCGCCTTGGCGCGCGCATTGGATACGCGCCGGCACTCGGCATAGAAGCTTGCCATCATCGGGCTCATCTGCGCGTCATCGAAGGGAATGGCGGGCGGAGGCGGCAGGCCGAGCATGGCGGCGGCAGCTTCTGTAACCACGCTGTTTTCCTCCGGCCGGTCATCGGCAAGATTAAACACCTCGCCCCTCACATCGCGCGCCATGGCAAGGTCCAGCGCGAGGGCGATATCATCGACATGGATGCGGCTGAACACATGGCCGGGCTTGAGAATGCGCGCCGCCTCGCCGCGCCTGACGCGGTCAAACGGGCTCTGGCCGGGTCCGTAAATGCCTGCAAGTCGGAACAGGGTTGCGCCGTGCGCCTGCCAGCTCTCCTCCGCCTGACGCCTCAGCACCGAGCGGCGCTGGCCGGGGGCGGGATCGTCCCACTCGAACACCCAGCCGCCCTGCCGGTCGCCATAGACGCCCGTGGTGGAAAGATAGCCGACCCACTGGCCTTTCAGGGTTTCGGGGCGCAGCGCAGCCAGTACAGGGTCGCCTGCCTCGCCCGGCGGGACGGACACGATCACGTGTGTGCTGCCCGCGATCAGCGTATTCAGTCCTTCGGCGCCCTCTGGCGTTGCAGGATCGGCAAGAACGGGCTCCACGCCTGCCTCACTTATCTGCGCCATGCGGTCTTTGGTACGTGTGGTGGCGAAAAGCTCTGCCCGCCCGGCCAGGCGGCGGGCTGTTGCCTTTGCGACATAGCCAAAGCCTATCAGGGCAAGTTTCATGCTGTCTCCCATAGCCGCGAACGGCACCACGCGTTAGCGTGCATCCCATCAATGTGCGGACACAGGATAGGCCGATGCGCACTCTTCGCCAGACCGTTTTGGGCCTTGCCCTGCCTGCCATGCTCAGCTTTGGCGCCGTAGCGCAGGAGCACGATTCCAGCTTCGAGCAGGCCCAGTACGAGGCCTGCCTTGCCCTTATCGAGCGCAATCCGGAAGCTGCCTACGAGGAAGGGCTTGCCTGGCGGGCGCAAGGCGGCAGCTGGCCTGCCCTGCACTGCATAGCCCTTGCCCAGTTCCAGCTTGGCCAGCATGGCATTGCCGCGCGGCGTCTTGAATCCACCGCAGAAGGCGCAGTCGTCGCCACCGATGCCACCCGCGCCATCATTCTGGGACAGGCAGGCGATGCCTGGATCGCCGCGCGCGAATACGCCTTTGCCGAGCGGGCCTTCCGCAGGGGCCGGGACTTCAATGCCGGTGATCCGGGGCTGGCGCTGGGTGTTGCGGAAGCCAGTGCCCTGCAAGGCAAGTGGAGTGAGGCGGAATGCGCGGCCAGCGCTGCGCTGCAGCTGGACAGCTCCATGGTGCGGGCCTGGCGGGTGCGCGCCGAGGCACGGCTGGAGCAGGGCAATCTGCAAGGCGCTGCCGATGATCTCGCCGAGGCTCTCGGCCGGGATAATGAGGATATCGACGCGCTGGTGCTGCGCGGGCGGCTCAACGAGGCGCGCCGGATCGGCGGGCGCTAGAACGATTGTTAGCACACGGACGATCCGGCTGCTAACAAGCTACAGAAATCATTCAGGAATTTTGATGCAGGCTCTTGCCTGACAGGGTGCGTTACGTCAAGCTTTCCCCTGTCGATTATGGAGAGGGCCATGACCGGACACGACTTTGCCGCGCAGCTGAGGGGCGCGCGGCTGACCACAGCCGAAGTGCTGTATTACCGCCCCGACTACCCGTCCTTGCTGCAGAGCTTTTGCTGGCAGACACAGGATATCGCGCCGGACTTTCCGCGTCTGCGCCAGTTTCTCGATCACTGGCGGCGCGAGATCGAGGCAGTCATCCATTCAGTGCGGGTCGCCCATGTGGACCTGATCAGACCGGCTGAATGGCGCGGTGCGGCGCTGATGGAAAAGCTGCATTAGGGCAATGCCGCAAGGCAAGCTTGCCGCGCGTCACGGTCCCGCTATCCTCATCTTCCATGATCGCGCTTCTCGCCGCCCTTGCCCTCGTTTCCAGTACGGTGCCGCCGGGCATTGCCGTCGTTCCTCAGAACGATGAGGACTCGCGCGCGCGTCCGGTATCGATCGAGGAAAGGCTAGAGCAGCGTCTGGCAGATCTCGTCTCTGCGGCCACCGAGGAGCAGGGCGAGGCGATTGCCGATGAAGTGCGTTCGCTCTGGCGCCAGTCTGGCGGGGCGACAGCGCAATTATTGCTCGACCGGGCTGAACGCGCCCTGGCCGAAAATGACCGGGAGACGGCGGAACGACAGCTGGCCCATTTGCGGCGGCTGGAGCCGGACTTTGCCGAAGGCTGGTTTGCCTCTGCCGAGCTGGCGATCGCGCAGGGCCGCTGGGATTTCGCGCTGGATGCCCTGACGGAGACAGTCACGCTGGAGCCGCGCCGCTTTGACGCTTACGCGCTGCTGGGCCGGGCTCTGGAGCGGGCAAGTGAACCGCGCGCAGCCCTCGCTGCGTATGAAGAGTCTCTACGCGTTCATCCCTGGCATCCGCAGGCCCGGCAGGCCCGCGCGCGCCTCGAAAACGAACTGGCTGGCCGTGCGCTCTAGTGTCTTGTGTCTTCTCGCCGGGCTCTGCCTTGCCCTCATCACCCCGTCTGTGAGCCCTGCCATGCCGGCTGTTGATGCGTTGCTGGAAATGCCGTCTGCAGAGCCTGTGGGCCGGTTCGAGACGGTCGCCGGGGCACGCCTGCACTATCTGGAGACAGGGCCGGAAGGCGATATTCCCGTGCTGGTGCTGCATGGTGCGTCGGCGAATCTGCGTGAGCCGCTGTTCGCGCTGGGCGAGGCCTTGTCCGGTCGCCGGGTGATCTGGCTCGACCGCCCGGGGCTCGGCCATTCCCAGCGTCCACGCGGGCAATGGAACCCGGAGCGGGAGGCGCGCCTGATCGCCGCCTTCCTCTATCAGCGCAATATCGACAGGGTGATCGTGACGGGTCATTCATGGGGCGGCGCCATCGCCATGCGTCTGGCTCTGGATCATCCAGAGCGCGTGGCCGGTCTGGTCCTGATCGGGCCAGCCGTGATGGCCAATGTCGGCGAGGCAGCCTTCTACAACCGCGCCACGCACTGGCCTGTGATAGGTCCCGTCATCACGCGGCTGATCGTTCCGACTATCGGCAGGGGGCAGCTGGAATCCGGCGCGCGCAGCGCCTTTTCGCCCGAAGACATGCCGGAGGCCTATGTCGAGCGCACGGCGCTGGAATTATTGCTCACCGCACGGGTGTGGAGCGCGAATGCCGCCGACATGGCGCGCGTCAACACGCATCTCGAAGCGCAGGACCAGCGCTACCACGAGGTCACCCAGCCCACGATCATCATTGCAGGGTCGCAAGACAGCGTGGTCTCCACGCGCCGTCACGCGGTGGTTCTGGCAGAAACCCTGCCCGATAGCGGGCTCGTCCTGGTGGAGGGGGCGGGCCATAACCCGCACTTTGCCCACGCAGACAGGGTGGCGGCTGCGATCTCGGATGTGACCTTGCGCGCCACCGCCCGGCAGGGGGATAGCGCCTCAGGTGTGGAATAGCCGCAAGCGGGCATTGCGCCGGGCCTGCTCCAGCGCGTAAGCCTTGATGCCACACCTTCCCCGCCGATCAGGACAAGGACGCCGCACTCATGTCTGTTGAACCGTTTCCCACTCCCGCCCCGTCTGGCGATCCGGCAGGCACGCCGAAGGCCGATGAGCAATTGCGCGCCATCGTTGCCCGGATCGAGCGGCTGGAAGAGGAAAAGAAGGCGCTCATGGCCGACATCAAGGAGGTCTATGACGAGGCCAAGGGTAACGGGTTTGACGTGAAGG
>CAZCEG010000179.1:0-5307 GCA_964497275.1 uncultured Oceanicaulis sp. | reverse complement strand
CGCGGCATCTTTCTTGTGATGTCTGCTGACCTGAATATGGGCTATTCCTGCCTGCATATCAATTTTGCGCTGAGGACCGCCCAATGACCCATACCCGTATCCACACAGGTGCGCCGCTGGAGCCGCGCTATGGCTATTGCCGTGCGGTGAGGGCGGGAAATCATGTCTTTGTCGCGGGTACGGTGGCGCTGACGCCAGATCGTCAGCCCCATGCGCCGGGTAATCACGGCGCGCAGGCAGCACGTGCGCTGGAGATTATCGAGGGTGCACTTTCACAGGCGGGCGCGCAGATGTCCGATGTGGTGCGCACGCGCATCTTCGTCGTGGGCATGACACCTGAAGCGCAGGACGCCATCGGTGAGGCCCACCGCGCCGCCTTTGCCGATTTCCCGCCCGCTACCAGCATGATCGGCGTTGCCGCTTTCGTGGACCCTGCCTTCGTGGTGGAGATCGAGGCGGACGCGGTGGTCGCGTCAGGCGCGTGATGGGTTCAGCGCCCGGCTGACCAGCCCCATCACCACATAGCCCGTCAGGGCGGCGAGGATGGAGAACAGGAAGGCGCCCGGTATTTCGAACACGAAATCACCGAGCCAGATCGCGACAAGCCCGCAAGCCAAGGCAGCCAGAGCCGACATCTCGCCGCCAAACCGGCTGCGCATGCCGATGAGCAAGGACACCAGAAGCCCTGCCGAACCCAGCGACGAGGCCAGTTCCACGAGACCGTAAATCGTCTCCCCGGTTGTCGCGACGAAGTAGGCACATACGCCTGCGACGATCGTGAAGCCGCGCGCCGCCAGCAGCTTTTCCGTCGGTGCGGCCTTTACCCGGACGCGCGAGTAGAGGTTTTCTGTCGCAAGGCCGGAGACGGCCAGAAGCGCCGAATCGACCGTCGACAGCACGGCGGAGAAGAGCGCGCCGGCAAACACGACGAAGAGTGCGCTCGGCAACAGGTCCATGGCGAGGTTTGGCAGGAACAGATCGCCCGCCTGCGGGTCGAAGCCGAGGCCGGGGCCGACAAGGCCGAACAGGATCGGGAAGAAGCCGACTACCAGATAGAGCCCGCCCGCCATCAGTCCGCCGCGCACGGCTATTCTGGCGGACTTTGCACCCAGGAAGCGGGCGATCATCTCCTGCGCGACGATGGAGCCGAGAATCGGGATGGCAAAGGCGTCCAGCCGCGCCAGCCAGCTTTCGCCCGGCGCGATGAGGACCAGCTTTGCCGGATCGATCAGGGCCATGGCCTCGTCAAATCCGCCCGCCCGCGAGAACAGCGCGAAGGTGAGAATGAGAAGGCCGATCAGCACCACCACGCTCTGCAATATGTCGGTGATCACATCGCCCAGCAGGCCGCCGAGGAGCGTATAGGCGATGACGAGCGCCGTAGCACCGAGCAGCGCCCATTCCACCGGCAGATCGCTTGCCACCGCGATGATCGAGGCAAGGGCGAGCAGCTGCGCTGCGGCCCAGATGATGGAGGTCGGTATGGAGACGCAGGCCGAGGCAATCTCTGCGCGCGGGCCGAACCGGTCGCGGAAGAAATCGGCGAGCGTCAGATAGCCCTTGGCGCGCAATTGCCCGGCCACGAAGAGCGCGGCAACGATGAGGCAGAGCGCATAGCCCACGGGCTCGGCGCGGGCACCGGAAAGCCCTTCATCGGCGATGGTGGCGGTCGATCCCATCAGGGTCTCGCCACCAAACCAGGTGGCAAAGACCGATATCCCGACGGCCCAGAAGCCCAGCCTGCGCCCAGCGACCAGATAGTCGGTATGGGTCGCCATCTTGCGCGATGCCCACACGGCGATGCCAAGCTGGATGAAGATGTAGACGATCAGCGCGGCAAGTATCATGGGCGTCCCCCGAAGCCTGATGTCTGCCCTTGGCAGCTCAATTCCGCACTAGACCGCCAGCCGTCCGCGCTCAATCAGTTTTTCGGTGTCGATCTGGCCTTCGCCCGCGCCGAGCGTCGTAGACTGGCTGGCGATCCGGCGGGTCAGGAAGGCGGACAATGCCGTATCCAGCCCCGCATCCATCAGCGCGCGCGCCGTCAGGGCGAGGGCGGCTTGTTCGGTGAAGCGGCGCGCATCAGCTTCGCCAATGCCGCCCGCCAATGAAGCGCGGATGCGGGCGATCAGGGCATCGAGGGTCGCGTGCTGGCCGGTTGCGCCTTGCAGATAGCCAAGAAGCGCCTCACGGCTCTCAGGGTCGCGGGAGAGGGCGCGCAGCGTATCGAGGGCGATGACATTGCCGGAGCCCTCCCAGATGGCGTTGAGCGGGCTCTGGCGGAACATGCGCGGCAGGGGCGCTTCCTCCACATAGCCTGCCCCGCCATGGGCCTCCATTGCCTCATAGACGATGTAGGGCGCGCGCTTGCAGATCCAGTATTTCGCGATGGGGGTGAGGATGCGCGCCAGAGCCGCCTCGCCGGGATCGCGGGTCATATTGTCGAAGGCGCGCGCGACGCGGAAGGCCAGCGCCATCGCGGCTTCGGCCTCCATCACCAGCTCGGCCACGACTTCGCGCATGAGCGGCTGGTCGATCAGACGGCGCTGGAAGGCGCTGCGCCTGTCCACATGCCAGAGGGCGTGAAAGCTCGCTGTGCGGATGAGGCCTGCCGAGCCTGCAAGGCAATCGAGGCGCGTGTGATTGACCATTTCGATAATGGTGCGCACGCCCCGGCCGGGCTCGCCGACGCGCCGGGCATAGGCGCCATGATACTCGATCTCCGAGGACGCGTTGGAGCGATCGCCGAGCTTGTCCTTCAGGCGCTGAATTTCGATTGAGTTGCGCGTGCCATCGGGGCGCCAGCGCGGAACGAGGAAGCAGGAGAGGGCGGCATTATCGCCTTCGCCTTCATAGGCGAGCGTCAGGAAGCCGTCGCTCATGGGCGCGGAGCAGAACCATTTATGGCCCGTCAGCTCCACCTCGTCCCCGCCCATGCTGACCGCGCGGGTCTCATTGGCGCGCACGTCTGATCCGCCCTGCTTTTCGGTCATCGCCATGCCGATGGTCAGGCCCGCTTTTTGGTCCATCGGCTTCATGGCGGGGTCGTAGGCGCTCGCCGTCGCGCCGCTGATCCAGTCGCCCGCCCAGTCGGCATGGCGCAGGGCAGGCACGCAGGCATAGGTCATCGACATCGGGCAGCACACGCCCGCATCGGCATGGCCCATCAGCATCAGCAGGGCAGAGTGCAGCGTGTGCGGCGCGGTATCGGTGTGCCAGGCAGCAGCCGATACACCTGCCTCCAGCCCGGCATGCATGAGCTGATGATAGGCGGGGTGGAACTCCACCTCGTCAATGCGCTGGCCATAGCGGTCAAATGGCTTGAAGCGCGGCGGGTTCTCGTTCGCCTGCCGGCCCCATTCCTGCACCTCGGCAGAGCCGGTCAGTGCGCCGAAGGCTGACAGGCGCGCGCCATGTACATCCCCGCCATTGCGGCTGACGGCATCGGCAAGGATGCGGTCTGCGTTGAACAGGTTGATGTCCACCAGCGGTTCAGACTGGTTGAAGACGCTATGGGTACGAAGCCGGGTGCGCGGTGCGTGATGCTGTGTCATGAGCTGAGTTTTGCGCGCACTGCGCCGCGCCGTAAAGCCCGCGCGGCGCGCGGGGCCGCGATCAGGGCTGGCGCGGAATTTCCGGCCAGTCCGCCGGGCGGTCCTTCAGGAACACGATGGTCACATCGCCGACCGAGAGGCCGAACTTGGAGACCTGCGCCCGGTTGATCAGCACCGAATCGGACAGCCGGTAGATGCGGTCATTGAAGCGCACCCGAACCGTGGAGCCGTCCGAAAGCGGCAGATCCACCAGATAGCCGAAATAGGCTGCATCGCCGAAAATCTCGATATCAGCTTCGCCCACAACATCGGCGGCGGTGCCTGTGAAACGGTTCGGCCCCGCCTGTTCCATCGTCCAGATGCGGCGCTGGGTGTCACCATTATTGTAGAGAAAGTGCTCATCGAGCACGAGGGAGCGGCCATCCCAGCTGCCATCGATCTCGACATGCAGGACGCGATCGAGGACCCCGCCGCGCTCGAACACGCCGTAAGCATAAGTGCGCCCCTGAAAATAGTCCTGCAAGGAGAGGGCAGGCATTACGCCCGCACGGTCCTCACGCGCTGGCCCGGACAGACAGCCGGCAAGGGCGAGGGCGGGCAGAAGACACACAAGGCGGGCAAGGCGCGAAAGCATGACACATATCCTTACGATGGCTCGGCGGGATGGTGTCAGCCTATACGCAGGCGGCGCGGCTGCGGATCGCGGATAATTACGGTGTCGGCGGATTGATCCGCGGATCGTGCCGGGAGGCTTCATAGAGTGCGATCGCCGCTGCGTTGGAGACATTGAGGCTTTCGGCCTTCGGCCCCATCGGGATGCGCGCCAGCACATCGCAATGATCCGCTACGCGCGGACGAAGGCCCTTGTCTTCTGCGCCGAGAACGATGACGAGACCCGGCGCGCGACCCATCTGCGCGATGCCCTGCTCCACAGCAGGGGCTAGGGCCGTTTCGGCTTCACCGGCAAGGCCGATCACAAAGCGCCCTGCCTCGCGGAAGGCTTCCAGCGTATTGGCGATATTGGTGACGTGCACGTGGGAGACGGTTTCGGCGCACCCGACCGCGCTCTTGCACACTGTGCCGAAGACGGGCGGGGATTTGCGGTCCTGCATGACCAGCGCGCGGGCTCCGAACGCAGCCGCAGACCGGAAGATCGCGCCGACATTGTGCGGATCGGTGATCTGGTCGAGCACCACGAGCAGGCCATGATTGGCATCGGTGACCGCCTGAACGGGTTCCGGATCGAGGGCCTTTGCCTTCAGGGCGAAACCCTGATGCACGGCCGTATCGGGAAGGCGGTCGCTGATCTGGCCGGGCTCCTCGATCTGCGGAGCGATCCGGGCGCGGGCCTCTTCGCTCAGCTCGGTTGCGGCATTGCGCGTCAAATGGAGTGACAAAAGTGTGCGCTTGGGGTTCGCAAGAGCGGCCAGAACCGCGTGCCTTCCCCATATCCAGCCCTCTCCTGCAGGCAGGGTTTCCCCCCGCTGCTGGCCCGGCTGACGGGCAGGTCTGCGCCTGTGTGCGAAACCCGGTTTGGAGGTGTTGCGCTGGTTGGAGGCCATAAGTATAAGTCGCGTCCCGGCGATTGAGACGGCCTCGTTAGGACGGCGCGCGACAAAGCGCAATACCGTTCGGCGGGGCTTTGCTTTTTCGCTGCTTTCGTCGGCCCGTCCGGCGCAGGCGCCTTCAGGAGGGGTGGCTCCTGTAGTCACCATAGACCAGTCGCCTGGCCGTTACCGACCCACTCCGGGTC